>CAYJHX010000157.1:0-5158 GCA_964369395.1 uncultured Desulfovibrionaceae bacterium | reverse complement strand
TCCCAAGGAGCTTGAGCATAGCTTTCATTTTGCGCCAAAGCATCTAAGCCGGCTTTCACTTTTTCTGGTGTGGCAGGCAAAGTGGTAATGCGCACGCCCGTGGCATGGGCTATGGCATTTAAGATAGCCACATGTCCACTGCTTTGGAAGCCTTCAGCACAACCGGTAGAACCATGAGGCCCCGTTTCACGCGCTTCTTCATTAAAATACACATGAATATCGTCGGGCACTTCGTTGCAACGAATAACACCAGCGCCGCGTAAGGTTTCGTGCTTCTTCATGTCAGAATAATCTTCTGTCAAAGCAAAGCCTACGGAATGCGCAAAACCGCCCCAAGCTTGACCAAGTACCGCTTGGCGACTGCCCACAATACCTACATCAGCTGCAATATGCGCATCCAATACTGTTGTTTTGCCTGTGGTGGTATCCACAGCTACAGAAGTTAAGAAAATCATATAGTTTTGAGCAATATTTCCATAACCATGACCGGTATCGGGGTTAATATCGGCCCAATTTTCCGCATGCACACCGCGATATCTGGTGGCAATATTTTCGGCTACCATTTCGGCATGGGTGCGATAGGTACCGTCGTCTTTGCGCATGGCCTCTAGCAATTGCTTGGCAGCATCAATAATGGCATTACCGGCCACGTGATGTGAGCGACTGCCCGAAGCAGAGCCTGTATCGGGGCACACGGCACTATCATTAGAGAGCAAACGGATTTGCTCTTTGCTGATGTTCAAAGGACGCAAAGCTTGGTGCGTATGCACCAAAAGGCCAAGATCGGCCCCTTGGCCTACGTCAGCCCAAGAGTTGTATACGGTAATGCCACCGTCTTCGCGCAACTCTAAATCTATTTCGGCTTTGTCGGGTAACTTAGATACATGATACCCGCCAAGGGCAATACCTACCCCATGCTTCACAGTATCGGTGCTTTGGGCTTTGGCTTTAGCCAAGGCAGCTTCATAATGAGGACGCAAGATATCCATGAGCTTTTGCATGGGATAATCGCGATACGGCACCGATGTGGAGCTCAATTCTCCAGGCTGAACCAAGTTCTTATAACGGAACTCGAAGGGATCCATGCCCATTTTAACAGCAAGCATGTCCACAATGGTTTCACTGACGGTATAGGTTTGTGGTGAACCAAAAGCACGATAGGCCGTACCAAAGTTCGCATTGGTAAAGGCGGTACGCACAAGACCGCGGATATGAGGAATACCATAGTAATACCCCAAGAAACGTACCACTTTTGTTGTTAAAGCGCCGGCCATTTCGCTGTAGGCGCCATGGTCCAAACCAATGGTACAATCAAGGGCTTGTAATTTACCGGAAGCATCGCAAGCTAAACGTGCATTGGCATGAATGGGCGAACGCTTACCTGTCATATGCTGGTGTTCAGGATAACTTAATTCTAGGGAAACAGGAGCATTCATGGCCAAAGCACACACCGCGGCAAGGGCGTAGTTGGCAGGGGACATGCTGTAGCCAAAGCTCCCTCCAGCGGGATTACCAATAATGCGGATATCTTTTGCTTCTAAGCCAATGGCGGCAGCCATTTGTCCAATAACACCAAAGATAAATTGGGTTTTACACTGAATGGCCACACCATCACCTTGTGGGTAGGCTTGCACCACATCGGGTTCCATGGGCAAATGCGGCTGACGAGTCGTGCTAAAAGATCCTTCCACCGTATGGGCGGCATCGTCAAACATGGCGCGAGTGTCTTCGCCTTTATACAGAGGCTGCTCCATATAAATATTGGGCATATCGGCATGCACATTTTCTGCCCCAGGAGCCACAGCCTGCAAATAATCCAGCACGGCGTTTTGTTCTTCGTATTCTACAAGCACCGCGGCAGCAGCAGCACGGGCTTGAGCTCTAGTGCTGGCAGCCACCACAGCCACCACGTCGCCATAGCGGAACACTTGATCTTCCACAATGACAGGACGCTCTTTACCATGACAACGGCTGTGCACAGTACCTTGAAAAGCCACAAAGCGATTGGTACCTTTTACATCTTTAGCCGTAATCACACGAGCCACACCGGGCATGGCCAATGCTTTGCTATCATCAATATTGCGAATGCGGGCTTTATGCGTGTGTGCCAACACCACCGCCAGTTGCCAAGAACCGTCAGGCATTTTCAAGCCAATATCGGCGCCAAAATCACACGTTCCCAAGACACGCGTCAATCCCGAAGGCTTTTCCACATGCGAACCGTACAAAGCGCCGTCAGCAGGCATATCAAGGCATAAGTCATCCATAGTTTTTTCGCCACGCATAACTGCCGCCGCAGCCATAACAGCATCCACAATGGGTTTATAACCAGTACAACGGCACACATTGTTATTCTTGGTAAACCATGCTCGCACTTCCTCACGAGTAGGCTTAGCATTGGCATATAACAAAGCCTTAGCCGAAATAATAAAGCCGGCAGAGCAAAAACCGCATTGTACAGCGGCATATACTAAAAAGGCCTTTTGTAAAGGATGGGGTTTTTCTGCTGTGCCCATGCCTTCAATGGTTTCGATGACGGCAAAATCTTGTATTTTTGCCATGGGGCGCAAGCAAGCGCGGGTGAGTTTTTCATCTAAAATAACACTACACGCACCACAATGGCCCGATTTACAGCCTGTTTTTGTGCCTGTCAGACCTAATTGCCGCAATACGTCGGCTAAAGTGTCTTTTTCTGTGTCGCACAGCACTTCACGCTGTACACCGTTCACTTGAAGGGTCACTCTTCTAAAGCTCATTGTCTTTCCCCAAAGTTAGAAGTCCATATTTTTGTATTTTTCTATACAGCGTTGCCCGTGGAATACCCAAGCTTTTAGCAACGTTTGGCCATGCCCCGTGTTTTTTCCACGCAGCTTTAATCATTTGTATTTCTAAATCTTCCATAGCCTTTCTAAGGTTCGTTTCCTTAGATTGTAAAGGAAGTGAAAAATGTAAAAAATCCGGCAACCATGCAAGGTCTATGGTATCATGCGGACATGTTACCATGATTTGCTCTACACAATTTTTTAACTGGCGCACATTTCCGGGCCAATCATACCGCTGAAAAGCATCCACTATACTGGGCGCAAGTTTTTTTTGCAAAGAAAAGCGCGCATTAAACATTTGCAAAAAATACGTTACCAAGGGCGGAATATCCTCTTTGCGTTCGCGCAAAGGCGGAATATGAATAGGAATAACCATAAGCCTGTAATATAAATCGCGCCGAAACGTTTTCTGCTCTATCATGGATTTCAAATCTTGATGCGTAGCACAGATAATACGCGATGAAATGCTAATGGTTTTTCTGCCCCCTAGGCGCATAATTTGTTTTTCTTGAATGGCGCGCAAAAGCTTTGCCTGAATAACCAAAGGCGTATCACCAATTTCATCTAAAAAAAGCGTTCCTGTATTGGCTAGCTCAAAAAAACCGATATTACCCGCTTTTCTGGCTCCGGTAAAGGAACCCGCTTCATAACCAAAAAGTTCCGCTTCTAAAAGATGCTCTGGCAGCGCTGCACAGTTTACCGAAATAAAAGGATAGCTTATATCAAGACCCTTTTTATGAATAAACTTTGCCAGCAATTCCTTGCCTGTACCCGATTCTCCGGTAATAAGAACAGTAGAGTCCACCTGCGCCACTTGCGCGGCCCTTTGCAACACTTGCAACATAGCCTTACTGCGATAGATGATACCCTCAGCTTCGATGGTTTGCGAACGAAAATGCGAAATTTCTTCTTCGTATTTCACAAACAATTCTTTAGTACGTTCTACCGTATTTTGTAAATCAGTCAATTCACTAATATCACGTACATTGCTCACCACACGATAAATTTTACCCTCTTTGTCAAAAAGAGGATTGCCGGTAACAAGAAGCTTTTTTTCTCCCTTAATAACCTGTTCAATACTCACAGATTTTTTTTGTTCCAACACCAGCAACGTGGCCGAATGGTCATACATGCCTTGCTTCACCAATTCATGCATATAGCAACCCATAATATCACGCTGGGCTATACCTGTAATACGCTCATAGGCCTTATTAAGCATAAGTACCTTAGAATTGCCGTCGGTAATAAATATGCCGTCAAAAGAGGCGTCAATGATGGCAGAAAGTTCTGAATAATAATCGGCATCGGAATACCATTCACAGGTGGTATTTTCAAAAATACTGGCATCCTGAAGGGTAACTACACCCCAACACTGGTCATTTTTAATGTAATATACAAGATGTACACTAACATATCTACCTTTAATAAAAGCAAATTCTTCTCTATTATATTTTTGGCTTTGTAAAATTTGGTGTAAGGTTATCTTGCCCACAGCGTCTATCATAGATAGCTTCACATTTACAGTATCCAGCTGCAAAAATTGTAAAGCAACAGCATTGGCATAGACAATGTTTTGCTCTGCATCAAAAATAAGTATGCCTTGCGGTAATACATCATAATTGTGCACAAAATCCTCTAAGCCCGGTATAGCTACAGCATCTAAAGCCATAAAATCCTCATTGGTGAGCACTGCAAAAGAGAACAATCAAAGCGAAAAAAGTTCTATCTAAAAAATCAAAAAATATACTACCTGCTCCTTTTATGGAAGCACATCAAAGCGTATTCTTTCCCCAAAAACCCGTTGGGGAATTTGCGCACCTCAGCCACTTTCTACATACTTCATAGCCTTAACAACAAGCTCGTAAGCTCCCGCCCCTTGAGGATGCAAGGTGAGGCTGTTTTTTTCTGTGCGAGTGGTTATTGAGCTCCCTTGGGGCTTTTTTACCACATCTACAATAAACAAATCAATCTTTTGTAATACTTTTTGCGCCGTAATCGTAAAGGATTTATTATTTTCTCGTTGTAAAACAGTATTAGGGAAATGGATATTTTTTTCTATGCCACCAATGGTTTTTACGCGTAATTCATCTACAGCCGACGCCCAAGCGCAAGATAAAAAACAAAACAACATACAAACACAAAAACATAAAACTCTACAAAAAACATAACGGGAACTTTTCTGTATCATATCATCCCCCTTGCCTTAATTATGGAAGATGTTTTTTCTGGGGGAGGGAACTTTTTGAAAAAAGTTCCCTCCCCCAGACCCCCACCCTCAAAAACTTTTTCATGAATTTTCCTTACAGAAAATTCTTACATTGTTAATACTAGTAAAA
>CAYJHX010000156.1:0-5161 GCA_964369395.1 uncultured Desulfovibrionaceae bacterium | reverse complement strand
AAATACGTGCAGGCCCCGTCCTTTGCATTTACGAGGCAACTATGACACACACACTTTTTTCTCTGCCAAGCCCTCTCCTCTTTTATGGGAGTTTGCTTTTTGTCCTCTTGGGCACAATAAAAGCCTGCCAAGCCCGCCATTCTTACGGAAAATTGCTGGCATGGGGAATGCTCGCAGATGTAGGTTTTGTGGTCATGGCGCTAAGCGCTGCCCTTATGGCCAATGCATCTTTGCTCGCTTCACCTGCAACAGCTACAGGCAGTACAGGCAATACATGGGCCGCATTGCAAGGTTTAGCCGGCGTGGGTGCTGTGCTTTTTGCTCTTTTTCAAGTGGCTTCACGCGGCCTTGCTTTTACTGCGTATAGGTCTTTGTGTCGCACAAGCAAAAAGACGCTGTTTTCTGGGAATAGTGCCCAAGATATTCAAAAAGCCGCCCTGCATAATCCCAAAGCGGCTCTTCTTTTTGCCCTAGGCCTACTCGCCAGTGTGGGAGGCTCGCCCTTCCTTATACCCGAAGGGCGCTTTTTTGCTACACAAGGTATTTTAGAGGGAGCACATCTAAACTTTTTACCACATATAGGGGCACTTCCGGTCATACTCGTGGTGGCCGCAAGCTCTCTTGTATTTGTTTGGTTACATATTGGCGCCGTGCGAAAAGTGTACTTAGAAAGCACGCAAGAAAGCTGTACAAAAAACAATTCCACAGTAGACGCTTCTGCAACACCTAAGAGCCTCAAAAAAATGGATACAACGGGCACAAAACAAAGCCCCATAAGCCCCTGCTTTGCTCAAGGAAGTATCGGCCTATGCTGTCTATTTTTTGCCATAAGCGTGCTCGTCCTTGGTTTTTTACGCACGCCCATCACCGATATATTGGCGCAATGGCTAGGCACAAGCCTTGTACATGCGCCCGCCTCTTTTAGCAACGTGCCCTTTATGGTGCTCTTTTACGGGGCCTTTATACACGCCATAGTATGCACCAAGTATCCTCAATGGCTGGCTTCATTGAGTACGGTTCTTATGGCTCTGGCCTTTTTCTGTGTACTTTGTGTAACGTCCCTTGGGGATATAAACCCCATGGCACAGATTTTTGCCTTACTCATTACCGGTATGGGCTTCGTGGTGAGCATCTACTCTAGTGGGTATATGGCCCATGCTCACCGCCAGCACGCCTATTATTTTTTCTTATTGCTCACTTTTGCTGCCTTGGTGGGCATTGTAACCACGCCAAACCTTGGCTCTTTCTACGGCTACTGGGAGCTCATGACCTTTGCTTCGTATTTCTTAGTGGTACACGAGCGCACAGGCAAAGGCGCCAAAGCCGTATTAGATGCCGGTAGTAAATATTACATCATGTGTGCCGGCGGGGCCTTACTCATGCTCCCCGGTTTGGCCTTGCTCGGTGGCAACACAGCCATGCTGTCTGCCATACCCGAAATCACCGCCGCCATGCCCTCCTTCACCGTAAAAGTAACCTTCATGCTGGCGCTGGCGGGCTTTGCCGTCAAAGCAGGCCTTGTGCCCTTGCACGCGTGGTTGCCCGATGCGCACCCAGCGGCGCCTTCTTCCGTGTCCGGCCCTCTTTCGGGTATCATTACCAAGATGGGTATTTTTGGTATAGTGACCCTTTTACTCGGTCAGGCCGGTGTCACCGCCCTAGCGCAACAAGGCCCCATGCAGGGCAATCTCTCATGGATTGGCTATAATCTCAGCTTTTTGGGCGGACTTACCCTTATTTATGGCGAAGTCATGGCCTTACGCCAAGACGACATAAAACGCATACTGGCGTATTCTACCCTAGGACAGGTGGGGGAAATAGTGCTTGTGCTAGGTCTTGGTACCTATCTCTCCACCGTGGGTGCCCTTACCCATGTTATCAACCACGCCGTCATGAAAGACTTGCTCTTCTTGGGAGCTGGAGTACTTATTTTACGTACCGGCAGTCGTAAGCTGGAAGACTTGCGCGGCCTTGGGAAAGAAATGCCCTTTGCTGTAGCCTGTATGAGCGTGGGACTCCTCGGCATCATGGGATTGCCCCCCTTTGCCGGCTTTATGGGTAAATACCTCATGATACAAGCGGCCATTCATACAGGGCATTGGCTCATGGCTGGCCTTATTGTGGCAGGTTCTTTGGTGGGGGCTGTCTATTATGTGCGCATTTTACGTACCCTTATTTTTGAAAAAGCCCCGCACCGTGCCCACCTGCATATGCACACCCCTGCGGAAGAACACTCCAGAGCACAGGCGCACAGCGCTGCACGGGCCATGAACCTAGCCCTAGGTCTTTTGGCCGGCCTTACTTTGTTGTTCGGCCTCTGTCCACAAATCACTCAAGGACTTGTGACAGCCGCCGCCGCACACTACTTTAGCCCAAGCCCTCACGCAGTGCTCGTTCTTGAAAGCATGCAGGTGTCTTGGCCCATCTATGTGCTGGTGCCCATGCTGGGGGCTTTACTTCCTGTATTCTTGCGCCACCAGCGTATTCGCGCCGGTCAATCTGCCATGGCTGTACTCTTGCTTTCCGCTGTCTTGGCATATGTCTTTGGACAAGATTTAGATAAACTCTCCTTGGGTTTTGCTTTGTTGGTGCCCCTCATAGGTGCCGTAAATGTGGCCTATGCCTTGGGCTATATGGAACACAGTCACAGTCAATGGCGCTTTTACGCTTTTTTCTGTGCCATGTGCGCCGGCCTTATGGGTCTGGCCTCGGCAAAAAACCTGTTTTCTTTCTTCCTTTTTTGGGAAATCATGAGCTCGTGGACATTATACTTTACCATTGCCCACGAAGGCACTAAAGACAGCTTGCGTGAAGGTTTTAAGTATTTCCTCTTCAACCTCAGCGGCGCAGGCTTCATTTTCCTTGGCGTTTGTATGCTGGGCGGACATGTGTCTTTAGACTTTAGCAGCCTTGAAAGCATTCGCGCTTGGAGCGCTTCCCACGCCGAAGCCGGTGCGCAAGTGTGGGGCTTTGCCGCCTATGCCTTGCTTGCTCTAGGTTTTGTCATGAAGGCGGCGCAACTTCCCTTGCGCATTGATTGGCAAATGCACCCTGCGCTGGCCCCCACACCGGTTTCCGGTTTCATTTCTTCTGTCCTTTTAAAAAGCTCCCTTTTAGGGCTTATAAAGCTTTTCATCATCATTGGCGGCGGTCTTACCTTGTTGCATGCCATCAGCAATACGCAACTGTACACCGTACAAACGCTGATTATGTGGATAGGCGGCATCACCATTGTTATGGCAGCCATGCAAGCCTTGTTCAGCAGCAATCTTAAGCTTGTGTTTATTTACTCCACCGTTAGCCAAATTGGATATATGGTGCTGGCCCTCGCTGTAGGCACCAGCCTTGGTTTTGCCGGAGGATTGCTGCATGTCATTAACCACGTTTTCTTTAAAGATTTACTCTTCCTCATGTGCGGCGTCATTATGTTCCAAAGCCATAAGGACAGTTTACACGACTTGGGCGGCATAGGTCATAAAATGCCCTTTACCTTAACCATGTTTGCCATTGCCGGCCTTAGTGTAGTGGGGGTACCACCCACCAGCGGCTTTACCTCTAAATGGATTATTTATCACGGACTTATGCAAGCCAATCAACCCTTTTTGGCCTTATTATCGCTTATAGGCTCGGTAATAACCCTTGCTTATATTGCCAAATTCTTACATACGGCTTTTATGGGGCAACCGGGGCCGCACTTAGCAGATATACAAGATGCCACGCCGTATATGCGCGTACCCATGTGCATTTTGGCCATAGGCTGTGTGCTTCTTGGTCTTTTCCCCGGCTTGATGCTCTACCCCATCAATGGCATCCTCGCGGAATACGGTATGCAAGGCCTTACAGTGGGCTTTACCGGTATTCATGATGGGCCCGCCGCATGGAACGCCACCAATATGTTTGTTATGATGTTCTTGGCCTTTATACTTACGTGGAAGGGGCTGACATATTTTGTCAATAAAAATTGTCGTATTACCCCTGTACACTCTTGCGGATTGCCCCCACAAGAAGCCACCAGTCGCATGCAACCCACCAGCGTATACGGCGGTTTGGCCACCTTTTGGCGCGAAAGCTTTATGCCTACGCTGCTAAAGTCTTTCAAAAAGGAGAAGTAAGCCATGCCAGATACCTTCTTTGATACTTTGCTCGCTCTGTTTCATATGAGCCTTTTTCCCGGCGGCGTCTTTGCCTTGACCATGGGGCTGTTTCTTAAAGGCTTAGACAGACGCATGGAGGCTCGTTTGCAGCGCCGTGTGGGGCCGCCCCTCATTCAGCCGCTGCTCGACATTGCCAAATTACTGACCAAAGAAACGCTCATACCCGAAACAGCTCACCGTACCGCCTTTTTGTTGGCGCCCGTCATGGGTTTTGTGGGCATGGCAGTGTGCGCGGCCTTTATTCCCGTCAGTGGCCTTTACAATGGCCTAAGCAACATGGGTGATTTATTGGTTATATTCTACCTCTTACCCATTCCTGCCATAGCCCTTATGTTGGGGGCTACCGCCTCGTCATCGCCCTTTGGCGCTTTGGGCTTTTCGCGCGAAATGCTCATAATGCTGGCTTACGAAATCCCCCTTTTGGCTATACTTTTGACGGTGGCCATGTTGGTGGGCAAGGCCACAGGCGTGGGCGCCGAGTTCTCTTTGCAGGCCATTGTAGCCTATCAGCACGAGCACGGCATTTTAGGTATTAACCCCATCACTATTCCGGCTTTGTTGGCCTACTTACTCTTTTTACCCGGCACCATGGGCACTGTGCCTTTTGACATTCCCGAAGCCGAAACGGAAATTCTGGAAGGCCCCCTGTTAGAATACAGCGGCCCGCCCTTGGCTCTTTTCTTCTTAGGTTCAGCCTTGAAAACCTTTGTCGTTTTAGGGCTTGGTGTGGCGCTTTTCTTTCCCGGCGCTTTTCCGGGCAGCCTTGGAGAGCTGTGGTATGTGAATATCATCTGGTTTTTCGTAAAGTGTCTCTTACTCATGGCGCTGGCCTTGACCTTGGTAAAATCGGCCACGGGGCGTTTTCGTATTGACCAAGCCCTTGGCTTTTATATTAAATATCCAACAATGTTGGCGCTAGTTAGCCTAGTGCTTGTGTGGCTCCAATAGCACTCGGCTGAAAAAGGAAGCATTATGAATATACTTAAAAAACTTTCTGTGCGCTCTCC
>CAYJHX010000155.1:0-5259 GCA_964369395.1 uncultured Desulfovibrionaceae bacterium | reverse complement strand
AGCCATACGTTGCATTTTTTTTTCCAATCGTTTTTGTATTTTTCACGACAGAGTTTTTCGTTGGGTTCAAAAATGATGTTGACGCTGGACGTGGCCCAAATGGGGCGACCGGCAAAAACGCGTGGCTCTACATAGGCATTGGCGGCCTCTGCCACGGTTGCCATGGGGCCTGTCAGTACGCAGATACAAAACAGTATCCAAAAAAACAGAGGGTGTGTGAACAGTATTTTTGTTCGCTGTTTTTGGGAATAAGGCATGTTTCCTCCAAAGTGTTAAAAGTTTATATATGAAAACTATCTGGTTACACAAAAGGATAACACGGGCTGAGTATTTGATGCCCAGGTATGCGCGCATGGCAAAGAGCTTGCCAAAAGAGAAAAAGTAAGAATGCGCAAAAAAAAGATGCAAAAATCTTGAAAAAGACTAGCATATGGGGAAAAATGAGGCAAGATAAAAAAAAGCGTTGAAAAAGCTTTACAGAAAAAGCTCTCTTACCAAGTACTTTGGCAAGAGAGCTTTTATTTTGAAATGCCCGTAATGGTTTTTTATGAAAGAATATTACTTGAAGGGTAATCCGTTTTGTTCATGCCAAGAACGCACAAGGTCTTTTGCTGCGCTAAGGTCTTGTTTGCTCATATTTTTAGCCAAGTCGTCGCGTTGCTCATCGGCAGATGTGATGTCTTTGCGAGCGGCCATATCAAAATACGCCCAAGCTTTGATGATGTCTTTTTGTACGCCTTCGCCGTTGGCATACATGGAGGCCAACACGTAATAGCCCAATTCATTAAAGTTTTCACTGGCTGCTTCTGCGTACTGCAAAGCTTTTTTATAATCAGTTTTGGTGCCAAGACCGGAATAATAATAGTAGCTTAATAAGCCTTGACCAAGGTAATCGTCTGCTTCTGCTGCTTTTTTGGCATAGGTAAAGGCCTTATCGTCGTCTTCGGCAGCGCCTTTGCCTTGGTGATGCATCCAGCTGAGCACAGCTTGTGACAAAGCCTCGTCTTTACTTTTTTGGACATATTCCAAAGCGCGCTTGGGATCTGCGTCTACCACACCCTCACCGGAAAAATAGAACAGAGCGAGCAGGGCATAGGCGCCTGTTTCTTGAGAGCGAGCGCCTTTTTGCGCAGCCGCAAAGGAAGCTTTAGGGTCGCGTTCAATGCCGTTTACTTCACCAAACATCAGAAAATACGCCAAGCTTGAAGCCGCTTTATCATTGCTTTTGGCTGCTGTTTTTAAGAGAGAAAGACCTTGTTGCACATTTTTGTAATCAGGCTCAACAAGGTAAATAAGTCCTAAAATATGTTGTGCATCGCTGTTGTTTTGCGCTACTGCTTTTCGAAGCCATGCCACGGCCTTATGTGTATCTTCGGGGGCTTCTTCGCCAAGCCAATAGCTTAAGCCCAAATAGGCTTGCGCCGCGGCATCGCCCTTGAGAGCCTCAGGGTGCAATTCTTTAGCATCGTCTTTAAGGCCATGCGTATCGCGCAGATTGGCATCGTTATTGTGCGTATCGGGGCTCTTTTGAGAATCGTTTACTCCGTCTATGACGGCACCAAAAAGTCCTGCTAGGGAACCGCCTTGCCCGTTATTTTCTTCATCTTGCTTGTTGTTTCGTGGGGTGGCGGGAGTAGGGTTTTGGGATGTGTAGGTTGTGGGGCTACCGTCGGCAATGTGGGGGTCGATACCTAAACTGCGCAAAAAATTTACGGCGTCGCCAGCCATGAGCGAAGCATGGACGGTGGCAACGCGGTCATCATCGGTGGCTACCCACGTGTTGATACCTACCACTTCGCCGCGGCTGTTGATAAGAGGACCTCCGCTGTTGCCACCAGACATGGGGGCCGTGTGGGCAATGCTTTTTCTGCCATTGGATTGCTGTAAAAAGGCACTCACTGAGCCTTCGCTGTATACCACAGGAGGAATGTTAGAGTTTTCACCGCTTTCTATATCTTCCATGCCTTGGTCAAATTGGGTTACCAAGTAAGGAAAACCCCATGCACTGACTCTGTCTGTACGCTGTACGTTGAGATTAAAACTTAAAATAGGTAATTGGATGGGAGGATTAAATTTGAGCAGGGCAAAGTCTGATATGTCATCGTCAATCCATTCTATGACTTCCGCACGTACAGGTCTAAAGTCTTTTCCGCCAATATAAAAATTACTGCCGCCTTCTACCACATGGCCATTGCTCAGCACATAGCCGTCAGCTACCACAAAACCCGTTCCCATGCTCACACCATCATCATCTCGACTGTAAATGAAAACAGTACTTTGCTCCATGGTTTTGGCAATGGCAATACGCCTTTGTTCGGCCCTTTGGATGAGGCGATCGATGGCTTCGGCATTATTTGCCAAGGCTACTGTAGGGGGCAGGGCAGGGCTTTGCAAACAAAGAAAGGCTGCAAGAAATAGAGATAAAAAAGGTGTTTTCATAGGTATCCTGTGTAATATAAAAGGTAACAGCTTGCTAAGTATAGCAAAAGTATTTTCCCTTGACAATCCTAAAGAGTGCAGGTGTAGTGCAAGAAAGGAAGCCATATTTATGAATAATTTTTTTATACGGTATTTCGTTTTGGGCTTGATGCTACTTCTCTGTGTGTTCCCTGTAGCCATTGTACAGGCCAATGAAACAGACCTTGGTAAAGTGACTTGTCAGCAATTTTTGGATGGCAACAAAAATTCCAAAAAGATGATGCTTACATGGATTGACGGCTATATGAGCGCTGTAACTAAAAATACTGTCATGAGCGAAGACTGGATGGTGCGGCTAGCCACACATATGACCGGCTATTGCACGGAAAATCCTGCAAAAGTTATAATGGATGCCATCAACGTTATGCCGCATGAAGATAAGGAATAGTGCAATGTGTTTTCTTCGTTAAAGAAGGAACATTTCCTTAAATCAATACCTCAATTTACAAAAAAATTTCAAATATAAGATCTCTGCGTAATTCACTGCGTAGGGTTTCATAAAGCATTAACGGCAGTCAAAAATAAGTTGCAAAAAAGCACTTGTATAGTGCATCTTTAGTAAAATACGCTATGAAACCTCTTTACAGGGCACTGCAAAGAGGTTTTTTCATTTTTTTTGAAAAAACTTTTTTGAACTCTTTTTTATTGTGAATTATATCTTTTGTTATGTTTTATACATGTTATGAAAGATAAAATGCTAAATATTGAAGTTTTAACGCAAAAAAATAGGGTTGATTGTTTTATCAATCAATTTTCACCCACTTGACGCTGCTATGCCTGCCGTGTACCTTAGCAAAATGGAAGAATGTTTCCTTGCAGATACTGATATTTAGAAGGAGAAAATGATCATCATGGCACAAGACAGCTTTACCACGTTGTTAAATGAGGGACGCACATACATTCCACCTATGCACGGCAAAGACACGGCATGGGTGAGAACTCAAGAAGAATATGAGGCTATTTGCCGTAGAGCCCTTGATGATCCAGAAGGTTTTTGGGGCGATCGTGCCAAGGAACTACTTCACTGGTTTAAGCCTTGGGATAAGGTGCTAGATGCTAACCCTGCTGAACACAGCTACAAGTGGTTTTCCGGTGGAAAGCTTAACGCATCGTACAATTGTATCGATAAACACCTTATCAGCGGCAAGCGTAATAAAGCCGCACTTATATGGCAAGGCGAAGGCGAAAATGAGGTGCGTTGCTACACCTATCAAATGCTGTATACCGAAGTGTGCCGCATTGCCCATGCGCTCAGCTCTTTGCGTGTGCGTAAAGGCGATAGAGTCGCTTTGTATATGCCTATGATTCCAGAGCTTATTATTGCCATGCTGGCTTGCGCACGCATTGGAGCCATTCATACTGTTATCTTCTCCGGCTATGCTGAGGGCGGTGTGCTTGGGCGTATTCAAGACTGTAAGGCTAAGGTTGTTATCACTGCTGATGGTGCCGTTCGCGCCGGAAAAGTGAAGCCCTTAAAAGCCAATCTTGACCCCATTATTGAAAAATGTCCTTCTGTGGCACACGTGGTGGTGGTAAACCGCGCTAACCAAGATGTATACATGCACCGCAACCGCGATATCTGGTGGCATGATTTGCTCGACGACTTTACCTTGGATGCTGACTTTCCTTGCGTATCCATGGATGCCAACGACACCTTATTCCTGTTGCATACCAGTGGTAGCACAGGTAAGCCCACAGGGGTTATGCACGCCACCGGCGGTTATTTGACCTATGCGGCGCATACCACGCAATGGGTTTTTGATATGCGCGATGATGACGTGTATTGGTGCACGGCGGACTGTGGCTGGATTACCGGACATACCTATATGGTGTACGGCCCCTTGTCCCTTGGCGCCACGACTATTATGTTTGAAAGCGTGCCCAATTATCCCAAGCCCGACCGCTATTGGAATATTGTGGAAAAATATCGCGTTAATATTTTTTATACGGCGCCTACGGTTATTCGTTCGCTTATGCGTACCGGTGAAGCTTGGCCCGAGCGTTATGACTTAACGTCTTTACGCATTTTGGGGTCAGTAGGTGAGCCCATCAACCCCGAGGCGTGGATGTGGTATCGTAGAGTCATTGGCCATGATGATTTGCCTATTATAGATACATGGTGGCAAACCGAAACCGGCGGCGCCATGATTGCTGCCTTGCCCTATGTGACCAAATTAAAACCCGGTTCGGCCACCTTCGCCTTGCCTGGCATTGATGCTGTAGTCATGAGCGGTGATGGCAAAAATGATGATAATCAAGAAGAAGATGGCAGAGGCGGTCACCTTGTTATTCGCAAGCCTTGGCCAGGCATGATGCAAGGGGTTTATGGTAATCCGGAAAAGTATAAGTCGTATTTTGAGCGCTTTAATGGCTATCAGTCGGGTGACGGAGCACGAGTAGACGATGAAGGCTACTTCTGGATTTTAGGACGTATTGACGATTCTATTAACGTTTCCGGACACCGCCTTTCTACTTCAGAAATTGAATCAGCCTTAGTGGCACACCCACAAGTGGCCGAAGCCGCTGTGGTGCCCATGCCCCACGAATTAAAAGGCGAGAGCATCTATGCCTATGTAAACTTGCTTGAAGATGTGGCGTGGTCTGAAGACTTGCGTAAAGAATTGCGCGATACTGTTCGTCGCGACATTGGCCCATTGGCTAGTCCGGAAGTTATTCAATTTGTTACTGCCATGCCCAAGACTTGTTCCGGAAAAATCATTCGCCGCATGTTGCGCAAAATCGCTGCGGGAGCCTATGATGAACTGGGCGATACCTCTACCT
>CAYJHX010000154.1:0-5259 GCA_964369395.1 uncultured Desulfovibrionaceae bacterium | reverse complement strand
ATTTTCTAGAAGTTGATTCAGTTTTAAGCGCTTGTTTGCAGAAAGCTTAGAAAAATGGGCATTGAGCGGCCCTGTATTTTGTGATTGTACTTTAGGTGAACCTTGTGGCGCGTCTTGGCTTGTAGATACTGAAGAGCTCAACAATTCTAAAGAAGTAATGAGGCGTTTTTGACACAACACAATAACTTGAGTGGCAATCTCTAAAGTGACAGCCCCCTTGGCGCTGGTCATGGGCCACCAACCTTGTCCCTGTTGTAAAAAGGTGGCGAGGGCTTCTTCCCAAGGACGCATGCTTTCGTCTACACGATGCGGCGCAGGCCACGGGAGAGTAGCTACCCAAGAGCGAGAAACAAGGGTTGGTAGAATTTGTTCGCGCTGAGCTGCAAGAAGTACAAAAATAGTGGTGGGCGAAGGGTCTTCAAGAACTTTAAGCAAAGCATTGGCGGCGGCATTGCGGCTTGTTTCTATGCCGCTGATAATGACCACACGTTTGGCGCCACTGCGAGTGGTATCACCCAATTTTCCTTTGAGGGCCGAAGCATTTTCTTTGTTCAAGGCGCGCACAGGGCCGGGGTTTTCGGTATCGGCGGTGTTGGAAATACGTCCGTCATAGGCCAAAACATCAGGATGAATGCGCGCGCCAATATGCAAGCACGCCGGACATTCACCGCAAGGTTCTCCACCAGCTTCTGAGGGCGAATTTTCTTGCACAAGTGCGTTAGAAATATCAGCGCTAGATGTGTTGTTATGAGAAAGCTGTTTACAGTGCTGTAAGGCGGCCCACCACAGAGCCGTGGATTGGCGCTCTTCCTCTATGCCTCCTTCCAAAAGAAGCACTTGCGGAGGTGTGGCTCCAAGGCGTGCGAGAGTGGTGCGCAGAGAGGCAAGAGAAGGGGTCTTTGCTGCAGCAAGGGCTTTGCGTGCATCATCGACGCAAAGCCCCAAATCTGTTTCTTTTGCAATGCGGGCCATGAATGTACTAGGCTACGGTAATGGTCTGATCTCTTTCAGGGCCCACGGACACATAACTAATTTTTACGTTACACAGCTCTTCAATACGTTTCACATAATTTTGCACATTAAGTGGCAAGCTTTCCCATGTGGTGCAAGCTGTAATATCTTCGGTAAAGCCGGGAAGGCTTTCATAAATAGGTTCTACTGCACCAAGGCCGCATTCTTCTTGCGGAGGCACGGTAATGGTTTGTCCCTTGTACGTATAGCCTGTGCAAATTTTAATGGTCTCAAGGTCTTTAAGTACGTCTAATTTAGTAAGCGCAATATCTGTAAGCCCGTTTAAACGAATGCTTTCGCGCAAAATGGCAATATCAAGCCAGCCACAACGACGAGCACGTCCGGTGGTAGCACCAAACTCATGCCCTTGATTGCGCATAAAGTCTCCGATACTATCGGTAAGTTCGGTGGGGAAGGGGCCAGAACCTACACGCGTTGTATAAGCCTTAACAATGCCAATGATAGTATCTAGCTTACGTGGGCTTACGCCACTGCCAGAAGCGGCGCAAGAGGCTACAGTATTGGACGAGGTCACGAAAGGATAGGTACCGTGGTCAATATCTAAATGAATTCCTTGGGCGCCCTCAAAAAGCACTCTTTTATTGGCTTCCCATGCTTGTTCGATTTCAGTGGAAATATCGGTCAAATAAGGTACAAGACGCGGAGCAATGCCCATAATTTCTTGAAAAACGGCTTCAGCATCCACCACGGGGGCATTATAAAGAGTTTTTAAGAGAGTATTTTTTTCTTCAAGAGCGGCTTCAATTTTGGCACGTAACAGATTGGCATCGGCCAAATCTGCGGCGCGCACACCAATACGTGACATTTTGTCTTCATAGCAAGGGCCAATGCCGCGGCCGGTAGTACCGATTTTTTTATCAGGGGATTTGTGACCTTCTCTCGCCACATCAAGGGCTTTATGATAGGGCAAAATAAGATGCATTTTTTTGCTAAGCTTTAAACGCTCAGGGCTTACATCAATGCCTTTGGCGGCAAGTTTGTCAATTTCTTCTAGCAAAACAAAAGGATCGCAAACAACGCCATTGCCAATGCAACAGATTTTACCTTCATGCAAAATACCAGAAGGAATAAGATGTAAAATAGTTTGTTTGTCACCTACTTTAATGGTGTGCCCGGCATTGTTACCGCCTTGAAAACGTACGATAACATCCAATTGGCGACTCAGTAAGTCTACTATTTTCCCCTTACCTTCATCGCCCCATTGGGCCCCAATTATGACTACATTTGACATATGTTTACCTCTTAAAAGAACTGTGCTCTACAAAAAATTGCCCGAGCGCTCTTTTGACTACGTCATTGTGTTGAGCATGTCAAATAAGCGGGAGGGAGGCTTTTTGGTTAAGGTTTCTTGGGTGCTTTGGGTGTAAAGCTTAATTGATTAGCCTTGACAGGCTCTGGAGCCTTTTGCTGGGTAAAATCTTTTTCCAAGTGAAAACTGGGAAGTTGTATATTTTCGAAAGAGTCAGGGCGCAATTGTTGCGACCAATGGTGATTAAATAGTTGATTTTTCCAACGTTTTGCTTGAATAAAAGAAAAAACGAGTGCGGCTTCTTCCCAGCGTTTGGTGGGTTCAAAACGATGTACTTTTTCTGCATAGCTGTCCCAAAGTGCCATGAGTGAGGCCTCATCTAGGGCATCTAGTTGACGTGCTAATCTAAGTAAAAGTTGTTCCATTATGCGCTCCCCAATACAAACCAAAGATGAAATAATGTGGCTTTGCCTTTCCCTCGCTGGTTAGATACCGCAAGCAAAAGTCCACAACTTTGCATGGTAACAAAAAACATACCAAAAGCCAAGCCTTTTACACAGACTTTCCTGAGAGTTTTTGAGGACAAAATAAATTTTTTTTATAGATTTTTTGTACTGTGAACAACGATTTTTTGCGGTTGCAAAAAATTGCAAGTGGAAGAAAAATATGCTATAAAGACTGCTGTTTTTTGTATTGTCACATTGGAGTATTTTGTTCAAAAATAAACACATAGAGTATAGAAAAAATCTGTTCGTTTAACACCAAAAAAAGAGGATACCATGAGCGATTTAAAAGATATGTACAAAAAAGTACAAAAGGATGCCTTTCCTGACACCATGACCATTACCCTTGGCTCTGAAACCTTGGTGTATAAAAAGCGGACATGGAACATAGACAATGAAGAAAAAGGCTTGCGCTACGGAGAAAATCCCGGCCAGCCTGCGGCCTTGTATCAAATGGTGGAAGGTTCGCTGAGCTGCGGCGAACTTACATGGCGCGGACCAGAACACGGCATAGTGTCTGCCATGCGCGAAGAAAACATGTTGCAAGCGGGTAAACATCCTGGCAAAACCAATTTAACTGACGTGGATAATGGCGCCAATATATTACAATATCTCGCAGAGCATCCTGCCGCCATTATTATTAAGCACAACAATCCTTGCGGTGCGGCATGGTCGCGCGAAAGCATTGGGGATGCCCTAGAAAAAGCTTTTTGGTGCGATCGTATTGCTGCTTTTGGTGGTGCGGTGGTAGTAAATCGTCAACTAGATATGCAAAGCGCCAAACTTATTGCAGACAATTATTTTGAAGTGGTGGCCGCGCCCTCTTTTGCTGAAGGGGTATTAGAAGTGCTGAAAAGCCGCAAAAATTTGCGTATTATTCAGCTTCCCGGCCTTGCACGTTTGCAGACCCTCACCGAATCTGCTTTTCTTGACATTAAAAGCCTTGCCGATGGCGGCCTTATTGTACAAAAATCCTTCGTTAATGCCATTACGTCCCCTTGCGATTTCCTGCCCGCCACAGGCAGCAGTAAAGACGGCGTCACCGTCACTACACGCAAACCCACAGCGCAAGAAATAGACGACTTATACTTTGCCTGGGCTGTGGAAGCTGGCGTAACCTCTAACTCTGTTATTTTTGCGCATCATGGCGCCACAGTGGCCATCGGTACTGGCGAACAAGATCGCGTGGGCTGTGTAGAGTTGGCTATTCATAAGGCATATACCAAATATGCAGACACCTTATGCTTTCGCGAGCAAAATATGACTTTATACGAATTGAAGCTGAAAGCTGCCCAAGATGGCGAAGCTGCCAAGATTTTGGCCGATATCGAAGCACGCACCAAGGAAGCTTGCGGTGGCTTGAAAGGATCGGTATGCATCTCTGATGGTTTCTTCCCCTTCCGCGATGGTGTAGATGTGGCCATGGCTGAAGGCGTAACAGCCATCGGACAACCTGGCGGTTCCATGCGTGACCATGAAATCATCATGGCTTGCAATGAGCAAAGCCCACAAGTGGCTATGGTGTTTACCGGTCAGCGTTCCTTCAAACACTAACCATGGGCTGAAAACAGGCAATCTGTCTCGTCAACAATGAAAGCGCAGACAACTTGTGTAATCCATATACAAGTTGTCTGCGCGTTCTTATTAAATTCCCTTGTTCAAAAGAACGCTTTTACGCCTAAGAAGGAAACACCTGCGCAAAGTAGGTATCAATTTCATCTGCTTGCACGGAAGCAGGATAGCTTACCGAGGTATAGCCATCGCCCGAGAAGCTGCGGTCAACCTCTACCAACAAGTGCACCACATCTTCTTCTACAACAAAACTCAGTTCCACTTCGTTGATGGTACGGCTGTTCCAGCTAAAAAAACCACCAGAGGCGGGGCGCATTTCAATTTCTTGGTATATGCCGGAAGAGCTTGAGAAGTTTGGCGTACGTAAATGGCCCACTTCAACATCTACTTTTTTAAATTGAAAACCATTTTCTAAAAATTTATCCACCATCATACCTACGGCAGGGTGTGGTAAAATGGTAAGATAGTCGCGATCACCACTGTCAAGGCCAGATTCTATATCAAGTTCAGTATATATCCACACTTTGGATTCATTTTTTCCCGGAGCAAGAGAGGTTATGGGAGTTTCGGAAGGAAGTTTGAAACTAAAAGGAATTTCATATTTTTCTCCGGCTTCAAGTTTCATAGCCATTTCCATTTGAATACTTCCAATCTTTTTGGAGGTATAATACTCTTCATCTTCGCCGTCTACCTCGCGCTCTCCCTTTGCCATAGTCATGACTGAAATAGTAAGCTTATTAATATCTTGTTCTACCTTTCCGCCTTGAATATGCACCATACCCTCGGCAATATCTCCTTGAGTCAAGGTTGTATTGTTTAAGACAGTATCGACTTTTGCATTGCCGATGCCAACTTTAGCTAATAACTTATTAAACATGTGTATATCCTCACTTATTGGGTTAT
>CAYJHX010000153.1:0-5278 GCA_964369395.1 uncultured Desulfovibrionaceae bacterium | reverse complement strand
TGGGCCCGCAATTTGTCAGCCATTATTTGACAGAATTTGCCGGAATGTTGCACTCTTTTTACGGTAGGCAGCCTATTTTGCAAGAGGACAATGTGCCTTTAAGCAAGGCGCGTTTGGCATTGCTACGTATTGTGGGTAAAGTGCTTGCCAATGGTTTGGATTTGTTAGGGGTAAGTGCTCCTGACGCCATGTAGAAACTGTTGAAAAGGAACTGCCTGTTTCGTTAAGCTCGTTTTTTCTTTCGATATGGACCGAAGAGTCCTATGTCTCAAGAAAATACTTCGCTTGCCTTGCATGTAATTCCTTTTGAACCGTTTCTTATGGTAGGTTGTTGAGAAAAGAGTAGTCTACTGCGTCAGACTCGTTTTTTGTTCTGATTTAGTGCCATAAGAGCACACTTCCTCTACAAAAAACGTCGTCTTCCTTGTGGCTTACCCTTTTTGAACGGGCTGTAGGTGCGTGTTTTTTTAAGTAGGTTGTTGGGAAAAGGGTAGCCTACTGTGTTAGACGCGCTTTTTGTTCCGGTTTAGTGCCATGAAAGGCCTGCTTCAGAGTATGCAGCAGCTAGGTAACGGTAAATTTTTTTGTGGAGCCATGCAATCATGACACAAAATGTAAAAAAAGCCCCAGAAGCTCAAAATATAAAGAAAGAGCCTGAGGGAGAAAAAGTCAAAAAATATACAATAAATTTTGGTTTTTCCGGTATTATGACAGGTTTAACTGTACTTGTGGGGTGCATTGTCATTTCCTTTATGATGGGTGTTATCGTGGGGCGCGACGAAGAGCCTCGTGCCGGTATGGAAAAAATGTTGCCCCATGAGCAAAACAATACTGGCAGCGCTGCCAATGCAGAAGATGCCGAGGGCAAGGCCAATACTGCGGATAAAAATGCATCCAAAGATAAGGTTATGACGCCGGAAGAGTTAAAATATGCTTCCGCTTTAAAAAATAAGGGCGCCAATGCGAATACTGCAACTAAGGTAGGAGAAAAAGCATCCGCGCCTAAACCCGCAACGGAAAAAGAAGGCGCTAGAAAGGACAATGCCCAAAATAAAGAAAATGCGCAGGCAGAACCCGGCCCTGATACTCTCTTTGATTTTGTATTCCAAGTTTCTTCTTTAAAAGATGAAGAGGCTGTGGATAGATTGCGCGAAAAATTGGAAGGCGAAGGTTTGCGCACACGCTCAAGCAAAAGTGGTGCCTATTATATTGTCTTTGTGCTTTTACGCGGTACGGCGCAACAAGCGGAAGGTGTGCGCGCACGCATGATTGCCTTAAAGCTGGGCGATCCCTTGCTAAAACAAAAAACTGCGGTGCAATAGCATGAATATAATGTTATCCTTTTGTGCAAAAATAGGTCGAGAAACTCTGAACATTCTTGCCATTATGGGCAGTATGTTTGCGTTTTTTTTGGCATCGGTAAAACATATTTTTTACACGCCGCATCTTTTTCAAAAGTGTCGCGAGCAGCTCTTTATCATCGGCAGTAAATCTTTCTTTCTTATTTTACTTATCGGCGTCTTTTGTGGCATGGTGTTGGGTTTACAAGGCTATTATACCTTGGTGAAATTTGGCTCTACGGGCATGTTGGGGGCGGCGGTATCTTTAACGCTTATTCGAGAGCTCGGGCCTGTGCTTACCGCCATTATGCTGACAGGCCGCGCCGGTTCAGCCATGACAGCAGAAATTGGCGTTATGCGTATCACCGATCAAGTGGATGCTCTAGAAGTCATGGATATTAATCCCATGGGCTATTTGGTAAGCCCGCGTCTTCTGGCGGGCTTGTTATCTTTTCCTTTATTAACAGCTATTTTTGATGTGATAGGCATTATCGGTGGCTATTTGACCGGTGTGCTTATGCTGGGCATAAATCAAGGCGCGTATTTTTATCAAATAGAAAGCTCAGTAACCATGGCCGATGTGACCGGTGGTTTTTTGAAAGCCATTACATTTGGGCTCATTGTCATTACTGTTTGTTGCCATCAAGGTTATTATGCTCATTTACGTCGCGATAGTGTGGGCCCCGCTGCTGTGGGCAATGCCACCACGTCTGCGGTGGTTATTGCGTGTAGCCTTATCTTGGTGGCTGACTATGTGTTGACTTCCATTTTACTATAATACGCTTTTAAAAAGAGCAGAAATTATATGCAAGCAGCGACCATTTATTTAGAAAATTGCACCATAGGTTATGATGGCCATGTGGTGGTGCGCGATATTCAAGCCCATATTCCTCAAGGAAAAATAACTGTTATTTTGGGCGGATCGGGGAGCGGCAAATCCACACTACTACGCCATATTGTAGGACTTTCCAGACCGAGTGCTGGAAAAATTCTTTTGGGCGATGTGGATTTTTTCGCCTTACCTGCCAAAGAGTTTCGGCGCATGCGGCGCCGTATAGGCATGCTCTTTCAAGACGGAGCCATGCTTGGTGCCCTAACTTTGCTAGACAATGTAGCTTTGCCTTTACGCGAGCATACTAAATTAAGCAAAGCCGCCATAGAAAAAGCGGCCCTGCGTACTTTGCGCCTTGTGGGTTTGGACGAATTTGCCAGCTTCTACCCAGGGCAACTTTCCGGAGGCATGCGTAAAAGAGCAGGGCTGGCACGCGCTATCATTACGGAACCGCCCTACCTTTTTTGCGACGAACCTACCTCGGGCCTTGACCCCATCACGGCGGCCCAAATGGATCAAATGCTCTTGGAAATGAAAAAAACTTTTCCGCATATGACTATGGTGGTGGTGAGTCACGATTTAGAGAGTCTCAATTGTATTGCCGATCATGTACTTGTTTTGCATGATAAAAAATTGATTTTTAATGGCAGTAAAGAAGAACTACACCAAAGCAATGACAGTTATTTGCAGGACTTTTTGGCACGCAAAGTAGAATCTTCGGGTGCTGCCTCTTTAGGAAATTTTGAAGAGCAAGACGCTGAGGTGCATGAAGCCCTTACTGCGTGGATGGAAAAATAGTGCGTACATATTTTGGGGCGAGAGCTAAAAAACTTCTCCGCTCCATTTTTTTAAGAAAAATGCCTTTAATATGGCGTAAAACAGTTGTATTTTGCTGATATTTTTATAAAAACGAGGGTATTATGAACACTTCAAAAGAAATAGCGCTAGGGGTATTTGTCCTTATCGGACTTATTTGTACGGCCTATTTAACGGTAAAATTGGGGCGCATGGAAGTTTTTGGCGGTGACGGTTATGAAATATCTGCCCGTTTTGGCTCTATTTCTGGCCTGCGCGTGGGGGCCGGAGTAGAAATTTCCGGCGTGCAAGTGGGGCGTGTGTCTCAGGTGAGCTTAGATATGGCCAATGCTCAAGCCATGGTTACATTATATCTTGACAATAAAGTAAAACTTACAGAGGATACTATAGCTTCTGTAAAGACCAGCGGCCTTATTGGTGACAAATATATCAATTTATCTCCTGGCGGTTCCGAAACTTTTCTGGCCCCCGGTGATGAAATAATTGATACAGAGTCTGCTGTGGATATAGAATCACTCATTGCAAAATTTGCCTTTGGAGGTGTTTAATGCGTCGTTTATGTGCTTTTCCTGTTATTTTGTGTTTGCTACTGTTTTCCGGTATGAGCAGCACGGCTTCTGCCAATCCTGCTGATGCTCAAAAAACTTTAGAAGCGTCGGTTTCGCGTATTTTGAATTATTTAAGAAATCCTGGCTATGCTAACCCTAGCACACGCCAAGGCTTGAATAATTCTATTAAAAATGAAGTCTACGGCATTTTTGATTTTGGTGAATTTTCTCAACGTACCGTGGGTAAACATTGGAAAAAATTTAATCCTTCTCAAAAACAAGCTTTTAACGATGCTTTTGCTGCATTACTTTTTGCAACGTATTTGGACAGCTTCCAAGGCTATAATGGTGAAGTCATCAGCTATAATGGCTTGCTCACAGGAAGCAATGGCACTCGTGTTGAGGTAAAAACTTCTATCAAATTAAAAAATGGCAACACTATGGCCATCAACTATCGCATGTTGCCTAAAGGCGGTACGTGGCGCGTATATGATGTGCTCATTGAAGGCGTAAGCTTAGTAAAAAATTACCGTAGCCAATTTGGAAGTATTTTAGAAACGGCTACCCCTGAAGAGTTGACAGCGCGTGTACGTGAAAGAACACAAGCGGTGAAAAATAAAAAATAATGCAGGGGCGTAAGATGTCTGCCAAAAATATACGTTTTGGGGCTGTGTTTGGCCTGTTGTGTGTGTTGCTTAGCTTCAATGCGGCTTGTGTTTCTACTGGTTCCACAGGGCAAATGGGTTTTGTGCATCCGGAAGCCTTTAGGGCTTCTTTTGGGCCTTCCTACGGCAAAAATGCCGGCGATGCCAATTTGGATGACTATGGCGATGATGCTGACGGTCTAGACGACTATGGCGATGATGCTCTAAAAATTCATAGCATTGCCGACCCCTTGGAACCATGGAATCGATTTTGGTTTGGCTTTAATGACATCTTTTATTTGTATATAGCAAAGCCTGTATACAATGCCTATGATTCTATTGTGAATGACGATGTACAAAAAGGTTTGAGTAATGCTTTGAACAATTTCTTGTTCCCTCAGCGTTTTGTCAATGCTTTGTTACAAGGTAAGTTTAAGTTGGCCGGTGTAGAAATGGGACGCTTTATTGTTAATACCACCGTAGGTTTTGGTGGACTTATTGACGTGACTAAGAATAAAAAAACTGTGGTGCCCTACACCCGCGAAGGGGAAGATTTTGGGCAAACCTTGGCCCATTGGGGCGTAGGTGACGGTTTTTATCTGGTGCTGCCCATTATTGGCCCATCCTCTTTGCGCGACGGAATAGGCACGGGAGTAGACTTTTTCATTGACCCCACTTTATTGCTTGATCCTGTGGGCTCACAAATCTCCACAGGTACCGTCATGGCTTTATACGGCAATGATGCAGGAGGTACATTATCTGTGTATGAGGCTACCAAAAAAGCCGCTGTAGATCCGTATATCGCCATGCGTGAGGCGTATGTGGCATACCGTAAACAGCAAATTTTGCATTAGCAGTCGCTGAAAAAGGGGTATCTACTTCGTTAAGCTTGCTTTTTGCTCCAGTCATGTACCAGAAGAGTACACTCCTTTCGCAAAAAGCATCGCTTGCCTCGTATCTACCTCTTTTTGAGCGACTGCCACTAAGCCCGCAGGATGCGGGCTAGTCCCGCAGGGGAGCAAGCCCAAGGTAAGTATGAATTCACTTCATGCGTAGCCGACGCTTGCGATAGCTTGTGTTGCACAGGACGTGCAACCG
>CAYJHX010000152.1:3999-5284 GCA_964369395.1 uncultured Desulfovibrionaceae bacterium | reverse complement strand
ACGTTGCGTTGAAAGATATATAACACACTTTTTATAATTTGACGACACTATCTAAATCCTCTGCTTTTACCGAGGCTTTTTTTTATAGTCTACGACGCTGTGCTAGCCCCCTCAGCGGCAATATCACGCAAGGCTTGCCACAAAGTATCTAGCCCCAAACGACTAGCCGAAGACGTGATAATAGGCACTTCTCCGCGTAAATGCGGTGCCCAAAGCTTTTGTTTTTCCACGCGTTCTTTTTGTTTGCATTTATCAGCCTTGGTTAAAATAGGCAATAAAGGAATGGCATTGTTCTGAGCAAATTCCACCAATTGCACATCAATTTTTTGCGGCGGCAAACGACAATCCAAAAGCACAGCCAAAGCTCGCAAAGACTGACACCCCACTAAATAACGCTGCATAAGCTTGCCCCAAGCATTGCGTTCTTCCTTACTGCAGCGGGCGTAGCCGTATCCGGGTAAATCTACCACATAAAAATCTTCTGGTTCTACGCGATAAAAGTTTAACGAGCGCGTCTTACCCGGAGTGGCACTGATTTTTGCTAGTGCTTTTCTGCCAGCTAAGGCATTAACTAAAGAAGATTTTCCCACATTTGAACGCCCGGCCAAAGCAATTTGCACATTGTCTAAAGCGATGATTTGTTCAAAAGTATAGGCGGTTGTTTCTAAAATAAGCTTAGATTGCATAGAATTTTCCTCAAAGTCCCCATATAACTTTTATATATAAATGGTAGCATCTTTAACTTGACAAGCGCTACCTAATCAGTAAAATTTTGTGCCTTCGTCTTTAGGACTATATCTTTGTCTCTTATGAAATGCAAATGGTGAAACAATGCTGAAAATTTTACTTATCAATGGCCCCAATTTAAACTCGGTGGGGCAACGCGAACCGCATATCTATGGTCATGAAGGCTTAGATAAAATACCTGATTATATTAAAGAAGTGCTGCAAAATAAAGCAGAACATGTGCATATTGCCTATTTTCAGTCTAATCATGAGGGGGCACTTATTGATAGGCTAGAGCAAGCCCGCAAAGAAGGTATCGACGGTATTGTGCTTAATGCAGGAGCCTTTACCCATACCAGCTTAGCCTTGGCAGATTGTTTGGCGTGGATACAAATTCCTTTTGTAGAGGTGCATATCAGCAATGTGCACGCTCGCACAGAGGAAATCCGCCACAAAACCCTCATTGGTCGCCATGCCATGGGTATTATTTCCGGATTTGGCTTGCACAGTTATGCTTTAGGGGTACAGGCCCTTGTTTGCAAACTCACATAACAGGCTG
>CAYJHX010000152.1:0-3899 GCA_964369395.1 uncultured Desulfovibrionaceae bacterium | reverse complement strand
GCAAACTCACATAACAGGCTGATACCCCCACTCGAACACTCGAGCAACACATAAACACAATAGAGAACAACAAGGAGCACCCCATGTATTCAACCACCGATTTTAGAAGAGGCCTTAAAATAGAAATCGACGACACTCCCTATGAAATTGTAGATTTTCAACACTTTAAGCCAGGTAAAGGCGGCGCCATGGTGCGCACCAAATTGCGCAACATCTTAAATGGTCGTACTGTAGACAATACCTTTCGTTCTGGCGAAAAAGTAGGCCGCCCTGACCTTGAAACCCGCGATATGCAATTTTTGTATCACGAAGGTGATGAGCTTATCTTCATGGATATGACCACCTATGAACAATTGCAAATGAAAGCCGAAGCCACCGACGGCAAAGCCGGTTTTTTAAAAGACGGTCAAGAGTGCCGCGTTCTTTTGTACAAAGGCAATCCTTTAGATATTGATATTCCTGTTTCTCTTGTGCTCGAAGTTGTCCAAACCGAACCCGGCGCTAAAGGAGATACTGTCAGCAACGTGACCAAACCTGCCACCTTGGAAACAGGCATCATTATTCAAGTGCCTTTATTTGTAAACGAAGGCAATAAAGTAAAGGTAGATACCCGCACCAAAGAATATCTTGGCCGCGAATAATTCTCACACAAAATTTTTCTGAGAGGGTTTCCTGTCTACTGTGCAAAACACAACCACATAAAGTAAGACGGAGCTCTCTCAGCCCTTCCTCATAATCACTTCGTTTACATGTACGCTCTTTTAAAGAACATATGCTACTAGGGCCGTACAGGAGGGTATTTTTACGGACGCTCGCAAGCTTGCCCGCGAATTTTCGGGTTTATTTCTTATTTTTTGGGGACTTTTTGTCCTCTTAAGCTTGGCAACCCATTGGCCCATGGATCCAAGCTTAAACCACGTGACCAGTAAATCTACTGTAGTACAAAATTATGCCGGCCTTTTAGGCGCCTATATTTCCGGTTTTCTAAGCGATGTCTTTGGCATTGCCGCCTATGTATGGCCCATTGTATTTGGCGCTGTGGGGGTAGCCTGCATTGCTCCGCGCTACGAACTATTATGGTGGCGTTGGCTGGGCTATTTCTTACTTACCCTCTGCCTGCTCTTTGTGGGTGCGGCATGGAATATACAACTGGGCGAAATTCACGGCGGCGGCATGGTGGGCAACACCCTCTTCCAGCATGCCATACGTTTTTTAAGCCCTTGGGGCTCTTGGATTTTGTGGCTTTTCCTCTTTACCATGGCCACGCAACTTACCTTTGGCATTTCTTGGGCCAATATCTATAAAAAAGCCCATGTCTACTGCACACAGCGTTTACGTGCCTTGCCCCTTTTGGCGTTGCCTCAAGGAACACCCAAATCTGCCGAAGCAGGGCAGCACCAGCAACAGCAAAGTCCTCAACATGAAGCGCAATACGGACAAGCCCCTCTTGTTATGGGCGCAGAAAAGACTGCCCCCAGTACTGAAACAATTTCGCAATCGTGGCTCGCGAAATTTCGTCGTTTTTCCTTAAAGCGCAACACTCCTGATATAAGTACAAAGGCCGCTTCCAACGCAGAAACCATCTCCCCTGTTGCCGGAAGTCCGGCTGCTACCTCATCTGGTGGCGCATGGGGCTTTGGTTTGCAAAATTTCTTCCAAGGTATCAAGGCAAAATTCCAACAAAAAACGCCTGTGGCTCCTATGCCAGAAATTTATGACGTAGAGGCTATGCATATTGATGACCCCAATATTACCATAGTGCCTCCGCAACCTTATGGGGAAAACCCTACGCCCCCCACACAAACAGAAGCACCTTCTTCTGAAATGTACCGTGCGCCCAGCGAAAATCTCGTCACCCCTGCGGCTGCTACAACAGCACCACATTCTGCACCTGCGCAAAATACCATCGCAGAAAATGATCTAACAGCTCCTTTGCATCTTGGAGACGAAGAAAAACCTCCGGAAAAAAAAGGAAAGGGAATTTTCTCTTTCCGGAAACGAGAACATACAGCGCCCCTGGAACCGCTTAACATAGAGCCTTCTGCTCCTACAGAGTCCACAGCAACTCTTGTGACGCCTTCTACAACGGTGGCAACGGCGGCAACAGCTTCTGCGCCAATCAGCACCCCAGCGACGGCAACGACGCCTCAGCCCTCAACTCCGGCGGCACCAACGGTAGCACCGTCTGTGCCTGCGCCAGTAACAACTTCAGCATCGACAACAGTCGCTACGCCAGCACAAGCGCCCGCACCTGCAATGGCGCCCAAAGTTGTGGCAAGCAATGTTCCCATTGTGGATACGCCTCCCAGTCCTGCTACTGCGCCCACTCCAGCAAAGCGTACGCCTCCTGTATCGCGCAAATACGCTTTTCCTTCCCTGTCTTTACTCCAAAAAGGTGAACCTTCTTCACCCAAGGCGCATGACGTGCAAATTCAGCGAGGTCAAGCCCTTATGGATTGCCTTTCGCATTTTAGCATTCAAGGAGAGCTTGTACGCATTACCCCCGGCCCCGTGGTAACCATGTATGAGGTTCGTCCGGCGGCGGGGATTCGCGTCAACAAAATTTCCAATCTTACCGATGACATAGCCCTTGCTCTTAAAGCCATTGCTATTCGTATTCAAGCACCCATTCCCGGCTCAGATACGGTGGGTATTGAAATACCCAATGTGGATAGAGAAATGGTGAACTTTCGCGAGGTGCTGGAATCTCCGGAATTTACCAATGCCGGGGGCCCATTAAATATGGTGCTGGGGAAAAATATTGCCGGGCATCCCTTTGTGGCTGAACTGTCAAAAATGCCCCACCTTTTGGTGGCAGGAGCCACAGGCGCAGGAAAAAGTGTGGGCTTAAATGCCATCTTACTCAGCTTGCTGTACACCACACAACCTGAAGATATGCAACTTTTGCTCATTGACCCCAAGCGTATTGAAATGGCTGTCTATGCAGATTTACCGCATTTGGTGCACCCTGTCGTTACCGAAATGCAGCATGCCAAAACGGCGCTTGAATGGGCTGTGCACGAAATGGACAAACGCTATGACACCATGGCAAAAATACAAGTACGTAATATCACAGGCTATAATCAAAAAATACAAGCATTAGCCAAACTTCCCCCAGAGGAAGTTCCCGCAGAATTTGCAGACATGGAGCATATGCCTTATCTTGTTATTATTATTGACGAGTTGGCAGACCTTATGCTCACCGCTGCCCGTGAAGTAGAAACCAGCATTGTGCGTTTGGCACAGCTGGCTCGCGCCGCTGGCATACATATGATTTTAGCCACACAGCGCCCCAGTGTGGACGTGGTAACCGGTATTATTAAGGCCAACTTCCCTTGCCGTATGTCCTTTCAAGTGACCAGTAAGCACGATTCACGTACCATCTTAGATATGGTGGGCGCCGAACACTTGCTTGGTAAAGGGGATATGCTCTATAAGCCCAGTGGCGGTCGATTGATGCGTTTGCACGGCCCCTTTGTGCCCGATGAAGAAGTGCAAGCCGTAGTGGCACATTGGAAGCGACAAGCCCCCCCTGCGTATAAAGTAGACTTTTCGCAATGGGGCAACGAACAAGTCGATGGCAAGGGCGGCGCCTTTAGCGATATGAGCAATGATCCCCTATATGCCGAAGTGCGCGCTTTTGTGGAAGAGCAAGGCAAAGTTTCCATATCTTTAGTGCAACGTCGCTTTAAGATTGGTTTTAATAAGGCCGCAGTATTGGTGGAACAATTAGAACACGACGGTATTATTGGCCCGGCAGATGGCAGTAAGCCGCGTACCATCATCCGCTAGTCGGCTGTTAAAAAAGAGGTGTCTGCTGCGTTAAGCTTGCTTTTTGCTTCAGTCATGGACCAAAAGAGTCCACTCCTTGCGCAAAAAGCTTCGCTTGCCTTGCATCC
>CAYJHX010000151.1:0-5299 GCA_964369395.1 uncultured Desulfovibrionaceae bacterium | reverse complement strand
TTATTCTTCATGAGAAGGGGCCGACTCGTCATGAGTTACCCCGCTAAATCGTAAATTATACAGAAAATCTTGTAGGTTACGCAAATCGTCTTTGGATAAAGTCCCAAAAGTAATACCTAGGGAAATACGCAAAAAATTTCTGCTAATGCGCTTGATAACACCCATAATTTGCAACGTTTCTTGCGGTGTCCATATTTCTAGTGCAATACGCTGATCTGTCTGAAAATTGCGCAATGGCGTTCCGTGAATAGCATCAAAGCTGAGCAAACACCCCGAAGCAGAAATATCGCGCAAAACCCCCACATATTTTTTGTCCAGCATAATGGCCGCAGGAATGAGACAGTCAAAGCGCTCTTCATCGCGTATTTCATAAAGATGATAGCTCATAGGATAAGAGCAAAAAGCTAATCGCTGTTTTGCCAGTGGTAAACTGATGGTTGTCTTAAAGACAATTTTGTGTGCCCCTTGCGTAAATGTTGCCACAATGGGGGTGGAAAGTTGCATGTAATTGGCAATGCCGGTAATGACAGGTAAACGAAAAAGCAAAAAAGAATCTTCTTCAAAGCCCACAAGGTTTACCACAAGCTTCGCATCATTATTAAATATACAAGCCATTTCCGTCCCAAGGGACAGGGGATAATGTGCGGCTGTTTTATATCTTTTTTCTAACATGCTATTGTCATGCATATGTATTGCCCCATGCTAAAAAGATGAGCGAAGTACTTTTCCTATACCTTTGCGTCAGGAAAGAAGCATTGGCTAAAAGGTCAAAAAAGTGTTGTCAAGAATACGCAGTAAACCCCACATAAATAAAAAGGTACATTCAAAAGCAAAAACTTTTTTCGCACGCCCTAACAGGGTGTTAAAACCCTTCTTCTAAGGGAGGCCAAATAAGATGCGCGTTTTCACCATTCATGACAGCAGGAACGCTGGAAGCAACAAGAGCGTCAGAAGCAACCTCCTGGCGAGGGAGCAAGGTGATATTGCGTCCGTCCACATGTATTCGTTGTTCGGCAATCCACTGAATAACTTGAGGGAAGAGACGATGTTCTAAAGATTGAATGCGTTTTTGCAACAACTCAGGGCTTTCGCCGGACAAGACAGGTAAAGCCCCTTGTGCAATAACAGCCCCATGATCCATCTCTTCATCCACAAAGTGCACTGTACAGCCAGAAATTTTTACACCCCATGCGCAGGCATCGGCCGCCCCGTGGGCTCCTTTAAAACTTGGCAATAAGGCAGGGTGCATGTTGATAACCTTGCCCCCAAAAATCGTAAAAAAATACGGCGTGAGCAAACGCATATAGCCGGCCAAAACAATAAGCTCTGCCCCGCATTGCTGCAAAGCTTGCACAAGCACTTTATCAAAGCTTTCTCTATCTGCATACGCTTTATGGTCAAGCTCAAGGGTAGGAATACCAAGCTTTTGCGCCCTTTCTAAAACTTTGGCTCCGGGACGATTGGAAATGACAAGGCTGACCTTGGCATGTAATTGCCCTGACTGAATTTTATCAAAGATGGCTTGGGCATTGGTGCCACTACCAGAAGCAAGAATGGCGATATTCAAAGACATAATACGCTCTTTTACATGGAGTTGTTGATAAAACAAGCGAGATTTACCATAAAAAAGGTTGGCAAAAAGCTTTTTCTTGCCAACCTTATGGAATGTATCATCACGACACAGCTGGCAATTTTCCTTTTGCCAGCTTAACGTAAAAGTATCTACTTAGCAATTTTTTTCATAAGGGCTTCGCCCACACTTTTGCCGAGTTCGTAACATGTTTTTAAACCATCGTGGGTGGGGCGCCACTGTTGCTTTATAGGATCGCCCACCATCTCCATACCCATGGAACTCAGCCATTCATATACAATTTTTGGCCCTTCACCAGACCAACCGTAAGAACCAAAAGCAGCCGCAATGCGGTTTTGCGGACGCAAGCCTTTCATATACGTTAATGTTGAAGCCACATAGGGCAAAATGCCATTGTTATGCGTAGGGCTTCCTACAATCACTGCGCCGCAATCGGCAAGTTCAGTCATAATAGCGCTGTGATGATTATCTTTTACAGACATAATGCGATAAGGCACGCCTACTTCTTCTAAACCGCTACCCACAGCATGAGCCATTTTTTCGGTGCTATGCCACATGGTATCATAAAGAATAAGCGCGCGATTTTGCGTTTTTTGTAGAGCCATTTCTTTGTAAAGATTTACAATAAAGCTCACATCTTCTGCACCGCGATGGATAAGGCCATGATCCGGTGCTATCATCTCAATATCTAAAGCACCTAAGCCTTCAATGGCTTTGATAACTTGAGGAGAGTACGGCAACACAATATTATAATAATATTCTTTCACAGCTTGAAGAATTTGCTCTTTAGAAAATGTGTCGGCAAAGCGCTCGGAAGACGCGATGTTTTGACCAAAGGCATCGTTACTAAAAAGAATTTTATCTTCAGCCATATAGGTGACCATGCTGTCAGGCCAGTGTAACATGCGAGTTTCTACAAAATGTAGATTTCTTTGTCCTATGTTAAGGGTATCGCCGGTTTTCATGGCTTGTAAGGGCCAATTTCTTGCAGGGTAATGGCCTTCTAAAGATTTCATACCCATGGTGGAGACAAAAATCTTTTCGGGTTTGCAACGGGCCACCACTTCTTCTAAAGCACCGGCATGATCCAGTTCCATATGATTGCAGATAATGTAATCTATTTCTTCTAGTTTACAAATTTTTGCAAGGCGGCAAAGTAAGGTATCGGTGCAATGGTGTGCCACCGTATCCACGACAACTTTCTTGCTATCATTAATCATATACGCATTGTAGGTAGATCCGCGCGGTGAAAGGGAGTAACCATGAAAATCACGATTATCGTAATCTACTGCACCAATCCAATAAATATCTTTTTTTAACTCTACCGGTTGCATTTTTTTATCTTCCTTTTACTATCACTGGCCTCAAAGACCATCTAAAGATTATCTTTTCTCAAAATTTTTTTACACAAGAGACTACACAAAATACTCTCTATACTTGCGTGAGCACATGACCACAAGGCTAAGATGCATCTTTTTGTATAATTATTATCAACACTTCAAAAGCCCTAGCGCAATATATTACGCAAAGATTTTTGTATATAAACTCAAAAAACCCCTATGCTTAAAAGGGCAGCACAAAAGACTGTACTGCCCTTACACATATCCGTATCAAAAAAACTTTTGTCTTTTATGAAAGGTGGATATGCCTTTGTTATGATCAGAGTTTAGCTTGGGCTAAAATTACTCTTATCTACGCCACATACGGGACAAACCCAATCTTCAGGCAAGTCTTTAAATTCTGTGCCTGCAGGTGCATTTGGTGGGTCGCCTTCGGCTGGATCGTATTCATAACCACACAAATTACATGTATACTTCATAATATTCTCCAAGTTACAGTGTTTATGTTACGTTGAAAAAACAAATCCACGTATTCAAAGTACTGTAAAGCACGATTCATGTCTAGTCTTTTTTCAAAAAGAACAATAAGTCCAGTAAACTACATATTTATTGAGAATTATTTCTATTTTGATAAAAGAAGAGCTTTTTTCCGCTGCACCCCTAACACATTGGGCAAGGCCACCGCCACATTACCCAAAAAGAAATCTGCCGGATGTCTTCCACCCCAAAAGGTGTTTTTCTCTCCTTGGCGCAATACCATCCCTGCTTGCGCCCCCCCTTCCACATACATGACCGTGCGCACATCTAATGGCAAACGCAACAACAAAGCCGCAAAAGCATGCGCGTCTATGGGATTACGACAATGCAAAAACAAAATACGCCCTTGCCCATCTTCTCCCACGGCGGCTATGGAATGCTTTTGCCCTCCTGCCGACCACAAAATTTGGCGCTGTGAGTCAATAAGTCGATAATTTTGCACGACTAAATGATATTTGTCGAGAAAACTTGCTGTATCTTTTCCCTTTTTTTCTACAATCTTTACCGAAGCATCTCGCCCATTTTTAGGCTGAGCCACAAAAAAAGCTCCAAATTTTGTGGCAATATGATCATTATTTATATAGGTACCATCGCGCATATAGCCGGTGCTGCGCCCCCCCGGCAGATACATACTGGCATTGATAACAGCCACCAAAGCGTTTTCTGTGGCCCATTGGTCTAATGTTTTGGGATAAGAAGCGTTTTTTCCCGTGCTGTGTAAAACAAAGTCAAAATATTGTGGGTCAAAGCGCAAAATAACCAGCTCGGCACCAGCCTGCTTTGTCAAAGGGTATTTTGCCACATCTAGCCCCTGCTCCACCGGCTGCCACGAAATTTGCGCCTTTAATTGAAGATTGGTCTTGGGTTGTGTGGGGGCAGCGCCTGGCGCAATGGTAGGCGCAATGGGCGCAATAGGCTCTTTGGGCATAGCCACCAAGGGCATGCACAACACGCAGCCCAGCAAAAAGAATAAATTTCGCACGAAAACAAAAATCATATTTTTACCTTCAAGTGTATTTTTCAAAGCAAGGCTAGCACACAAGCACATCGCTGACAATGTTACTCTTAACGATTTTACACGCCCCACAAAGTAAGCTTTAATCAATACACATAGTTAAAAAAACTTACGTGCTATTGCCTTTCCATTTTTTCTTTTTTCACCATGTCCCAAAACAAAAAAAGATTATATTGACATATCAAGGTATAGTGATATAGTTTATTTCAAGGCATCCCAAGTCTCAACTTTAGCAAACACAGGTGTGATCATGAAAATTATTGATATTTTACAAGAGCAAAAAAAACCTTTCATATCTTTAGAGTTTTTTCCGCCCAAAGACAACGCGCAATGGCCAGAATTTTTTGCCTGTGTTGAAAAACTGGCTGTACTTAAGCCAGCCTTTGTCTCTGTGACCTACGGTGCCGGAGGCTCTTCGCAAAGCAATACCCTCGAAATTGCCCGCAAAGTGCGCGCCATGAATCTAGAACCCATGGTTCACCTTACCTGTGTAGGGGCGCATGCCGCCCAACTCAGTGCTTTTGTTCGCGATTTACAAGAAAGCGGTATTGATAATGTACTGGCCTTGCGTGGCGACCCACCAAAAAATGCCGACGCCGCCACCCTTGCTAAAGTCCATACCAGCGAGTTTCGTTATGCCGAAGACCTTGTACGCTATATGCGCCGAGTGGCACCGCAAGTAGGCGTGGGGGTGGCCGGCTACCCTGCACCGCATCCCGAATCGCCCTCTTTTGCCTTAGATCGTGCCTATACATTGTCCAAAATTCGCTCCGGAGCAGATTTTGTGGTGACTCAAGTGTTTTTTGATGTGCGCGA
>CAYJHX010000150.1:0-5323 GCA_964369395.1 uncultured Desulfovibrionaceae bacterium | reverse complement strand
AGCCATACGTTGCATTTTTTTTTCCAATCGTTTTTGTATTTTTCACGACAGAGTTCTTCGTTGGGTTCAAATATAATGTTGACGCTGGACGTAGCCCAAATGGGACGGCCGGCAAAAACGCGGGGTTCTACATAGGCATTGGCGGCATCTGCCAAGGATGCCATGGGGCCTGTCAGTATGCAGATGCAAAACAGTATCCAGAAAAACAGGGGATGTGTGAACAATCTTTTTGTTCGCTGCTTTTGGGAATAAGGCATGTTTCCTCCAAAGTGTTAAATGTTTATATATGAAAACTATCTAGTTACACAAAAGGATAACACGGGCTGAGTATTTGATGCCCAAGCATGCGCGCATGGCAAAGAGGTTGCCCAAGGAAAAAAAGTAAGAATGCGCAAAAAAAGCTATTAAAAATCTTGAAAAAGACTAGCATATGGGAAAAAATGAGGCAAGATAAAAAAAAGGCGTTGAAAAAGCTTTACAGAAAAGAGAGTCCTGCATAATTCTTAAGATGACTAAGATACATGGATTGCTTCGCTTCGCTCGCAATGACTTTCGTTGTAATACTAAGTCATTGCGAGGAGCGTAGCGACGAAGCAATCCATGATTTTTTAATTGTGCAGAGGTTTCGAAAAAGCTCTCTTACCAAGTACTTTGGCAAGAGAGCTTTTATTTTGAAATGCCCGTAATGGTTTTTTATGAAAGAATATTACTTGAAGGGTAATCCGTTTTGTTCATGCCAAGAACGCACAAGGTCTTTTGCTGCGCTAAGGTCTTGTTTGCTCATATTTTTAGCCAAGTCGTCGCGTTGCTCATCGGCAGATGTGATGTCTTTGCGAGCGGCCATATCAAAATACGCCCAAGCTTTGATGATGTCTTTTTGTACGCCTTCGCCGTTGGCATACATGGAGGCCAACACGTAATAGCCCAATTCATTAAAGTTTTCACTGGCTGCTTCTGCGTACTGCAAAGCTTTTTTATAATCAGTTTTGGTGCCAAGACCGGAATAATAATAGTAGCTTAATAAGCCTTGACCAAGGTAATCGTCTGCTTCTGCTGCTTTTTTGGCATAGGTAAAGGCCTTATCGTCGTCTTCGGCAGCGCCTTTGCCTTGGTGATGCATCCAGCTGAGCACAGCTTGTGACAAAGCCTCGTCTTTACTTTTTTGGACATATTCCAAAGCGCGCTTGGGATCTGCGTCTACCACACCCTCACCGGAAAAATAGAACAGAGCGAGCAGGGCATAGGCGCCTGTTTCTTGAGAGCGAGCGCCTTTTTGCGCAGCCGCAAAGGAAGCTTTAGGGTCGCGTTCAATGCCGTTTACTTCACCAAACATCAGAAAATACGCCAAGCTTGAAGCCGCTTTATCATTGCTTTTGGCTGCTGTTTTTAAGAGAGAAAGACCTTGTTGCACATTTTTGTAATCAGGCTCAACAAGGTAAATAAGTCCTAAAATATGTTGTGCATCGCTGTTGTTTTGCGCTACTGCTTTTCGAAGCCATGCCACGGCCTTATGTGTATCTTCGGGGGCTTCTTCGCCAAGCCAATAGCTTAAGCCCAAATAGGCTTGCGCCGCGGCATCGCCCTTGAGAGCCTCAGGGTGCAATTCTTTAGCATCGTCTTTAAGGCCATGCGTATCGCGCAGATTGGCATCGTTATTGTGCGTATCGGGGCTCTTTTGAGAATCGTTTACTCCGTCTATGACGGCACCAAAAAGTCCTGCTAGGGAACCGCCTTGCCCGTTATTTTCTTCATCTTGCTTGTTGTTTCGTGGGGTGGCGGGAGTAGGGTTTTGGGATGTGTAGGTTGTGGGGCTACCGTCGGCAATGTGGGGGTCGATACCTAAACTGCGCAAAAAATTTACGGCGTCGCCAGCCATGAGCGAAGCATGGACGGTGGCAACGCGGTCATCATCGGTGGCTACCCACGTGTTGATACCTACCACTTCGCCGCGGCTGTTGATAAGAGGACCTCCGCTGTTGCCACCAGACATGGGGGCCGTGTGGGCAATGCTTTTTCTGCCATTGGATTGCTGTAAAAAGGCACTCACTGAGCCTTCGCTGTATACCACAGGAGGAATGTTAGAGTTTTCACCGCTTTCTATATCTTCCATGCCTTGGTCAAATTGGGTTACCAAGTAAGGAAAACCCCATGCACTGACTCTGTCTGTACGCTGTACGTTGAGATTAAAACTTAAAATAGGTAATTGGATGGGAGGATTAAATTTGAGCAGGGCAAAGTCTGATATGTCATCGTCAATCCATTCTATGACTTCCGCACGTACAGGTCTAAAGTCTTTTCCGCCAATATAAAAATTACTGCCGCCTTCTACCACATGGCCATTGCTCAGCACATAGCCGTCAGCTACCACAAAACCCGTTCCCATGCTCACACCATCATCATCTCGACTGTAAATGAAAACAGTACTTTGCTCCATGGTTTTGGCAATGGCAATACGCCTTTGTTCGGCCCTTTGGATGAGGCGATCGATGGCTTCGGCATTATTTGCCAAGGCTACTGTAGGGGGCAGGGCAGGGCTTTGCAAACAAAGAAAGGCTGCAAGAAATAGAGATAAAAAAGGTGTTTTCATAGGTATCCTGTGTAATATAAAAGGTAACAGCTTGCTAAGTATAGCAAAAGTATTTTCCCTTGACAATCCTAAAGAGTGCAGGTGTAGTGCAAGAAAGGAAGCCATATTTATGAATAATTTTTTTATACGGTATTTCGTTTTGGGCTTGATGCTACTTCTCTGTGTGTTCCCTGTAGCCATTGTACAGGCCAATGAAACAGACCTTGGTAAAGTGACTTGTCAGCAATTTTTGGATGGCAACAAAAATTCCAAAAAGATGATGCTTACATGGATTGACGGCTATATGAGCGCTGTAACTAAAAATACTGTCATGAGCGAAGACTGGATGGTGCGGCTAGCCACACATATGACCGGCTATTGCACGGAAAATCCTGCAAAAGTTATAATGGATGCCATCAACGTTATGCCGCATGAAGATAAGGAATAGTGCAATGTGTTTTCTTCGTTAAAGAAGGAACATTTCCTTAAATCAATACCTCAATTTACAAAAAAATTTCAAATATAAGATCTCTGCGTAATTCACTGCGTAGGGTTTCATAAAGCATTAACGGCAGTCAAAAATAAGTTGCAAAAAAGCACTTGTATAGTGCATCTTTAGTAAAATACGCTATGAAACCTCTTTACAGGGCACTGCAAAGAGGTTTTTTCATTTTTTTTGAAAAAACTTTTTTGAACTCTTTTTTATTGTGAATTATATCTTTTGTTATGTTTTATACATGTTATGAAAGATAAAATGCTAAATATTGAAGTTTTAACGCAAAAAAATAGGGTTGATTGTTTTATCAATCAATTTTCACCCACTTGACGCTGCTATGCCTGCCGTGTACCTTAGCAAAATGGAAGAATGTTTCCTTGCAGATACTGATATTTAGAAGGAGAAAATGATCATCATGGCACAAGACAGCTTTACCACGTTGTTAAATGAGGGACGCACATACATTCCACCTATGCACGGCAAAGACACGGCATGGGTGAGAACTCAAGAAGAATATGAGGCTATTTGCCGTAGAGCCCTTGATGATCCAGAAGGTTTTTGGGGCGATCGTGCCAAGGAACTACTTCACTGGTTTAAGCCTTGGGATAAGGTGCTAGATGCTAACCCTGCTGAACACAGCTACAAGTGGTTTTCCGGTGGAAAGCTTAACGCATCGTACAATTGTATCGATAAACACCTTATCAGCGGCAAGCGTAATAAAGCCGCACTTATATGGCAAGGCGAAGGCGAAAATGAGGTGCGTTGCTACACCTATCAAATGCTGTATACCGAAGTGTGCCGCATTGCCCATGCGCTCAGCTCTTTGCGTGTGCGTAAAGGCGATAGAGTCGCTTTGTATATGCCTATGATTCCAGAGCTTATTATTGCCATGCTGGCTTGCGCACGCATTGGAGCCATTCATACTGTTATCTTCTCCGGCTATGCTGAGGGCGGTGTGCTTGGGCGTATTCAAGACTGTAAGGCTAAGGTTGTTATCACTGCTGATGGTGCCGTTCGCGCCGGAAAAGTGAAGCCCTTAAAAGCCAATCTTGACCCCATTATTGAAAAATGTCCTTCTGTGGCACACGTGGTGGTGGTAAACCGCGCTAACCAAGATGTATACATGCACCGCAACCGCGATATCTGGTGGCATGATTTGCTCGACGACTTTACCTTGGATGCTGACTTTCCTTGCGTATCCATGGATGCCAACGACACCTTATTCCTGTTGCATACCAGTGGTAGCACAGGTAAGCCCACAGGGGTTATGCACGCCACCGGCGGTTATTTGACCTATGCGGCGCATACCACGCAATGGGTTTTTGATATGCGCGATGATGACGTGTATTGGTGCACGGCGGACTGTGGCTGGATTACCGGACATACCTATATGGTGTACGGCCCCTTGTCCCTTGGCGCCACGACTATTATGTTTGAAAGCGTGCCCAATTATCCCAAGCCCGACCGCTATTGGAATATTGTGGAAAAATATCGCGTTAATATTTTTTATACGGCGCCTACGGTTATTCGTTCGCTTATGCGTACCGGTGAAGCTTGGCCCGAGCGTTATGACTTAACGTCTTTACGCATTTTGGGGTCAGTAGGTGAGCCCATCAACCCCGAGGCGTGGATGTGGTATCGTAGAGTCATTGGCCATGATGATTTGCCTATTATAGATACATGGTGGCAAACCGAAACCGGCGGCGCCATGATTGCTGCCTTGCCCTATGTGACCAAATTAAAACCCGGTTCGGCCACCTTCGCCTTGCCTGGCATTGATGCTGTAGTCATGAGCGGTGATGGCAAAAATGATGATAATCAAGAAGAAGATGGCAGAGGCGGTCACCTTGTTATTCGCAAGCCTTGGCCAGGCATGATGCAAGGGGTTTATGGTAATCCGGAAAAGTATAAGTCGTATTTTGAGCGCTTTAATGGCTATCAGTCGGGTGACGGAGCACGAGTAGACGATGAAGGCTACTTCTGGATTTTAGGACGTATTGACGATTCTATTAACGTTTCCGGACACCGCCTTTCTACTTCAGAAATTGAATCTGCTTTGGTGGCGCACCCGCAGGTGGCCGAAGCCGCTGTGGTGCCCATGCCTCACGAATTAAAGGGTGAGAGCATCTATGCCTATGTAAACTTGCTTGAAGATGTGGCATGGTCTGAAGACTTGCGTAAAGAATTACGCGATACTGTTCGTCGTGACATTGGCCCATTGGCCAGTCCGGAAGTTATTCAATTTGTTACTGCCATGCCGA
>CAYJHX010000149.1:0-5358 GCA_964369395.1 uncultured Desulfovibrionaceae bacterium | reverse complement strand
AGAGGATCATTGGCACTCATGGGGGCTAAACTTGAAGCGATAACTCCTCCCCAAAAGCGTTCAAAAGTGATTTGATATACAGTGAGGATACAAAAAAAGAGTAAGGCGCTGAGTATGGGAGTTTGCGCAGAAAGTCCGAAGAAAAAGCGCGGCGCAGCAAAAAGAATGCGCATGGCAGTTTGATAAAATGCGCTAAAATATCCGTATTTTGCTGGAGAATCCCAAGGGTTGTCTATGCCGAAATCCGGTTCGGAATCTTGAGGGTTTTCTGTGCTGTATTCAGGAAGGGTGTGCTCTTCGTAAACAGGCTCTTGTTTTGTCTCTTTTTCAGATGTGTGTTGATAAGCCTGCACGGGCTGTTCTGCCATGGAGGCCTGTTCGTTTTTTTGCGCAGAAGCTTCTTGTGATACCGGAGAGGAAGTGACAACAGGGGAAGGTGTGGCTTGTGTTTTTTGAGATGGAGAAGAGTTTGCCTGTGCGTGTTCAGATGCCACGGTCAGAGTGCGCTCAATTTTAAAGCGATGCTGGCAATGGGGACAAGTCGCCATAAAGGTTCCGGAAGGCATTTTTTCTTCAGCCACATCACGGCTAAACTCGCATTGGGGACACGTTATTTTCATGAGATATATAACTCCAAAAAATGTAAGAGGATAAACTGTAAGATATTTTGTTTATATAGGCAAGCGCAATACCAACGCGTGTTCCATTTGCTTTTGCCACGCATGAAAAAAATGCGTAGAGAGTGCAGGGTAAGCGGCGCTGAGTTGGTGGGTAATATTTCCGGATTGGTTAAAGATTTCTAAGCGTTTTTTTAATTCTTCCGGAGTTTTATGAATATGGCTGTAATGCCAAAGCGCCAAAGTTGGTAAAAGCACCGGAGGGCCCTCAAGACCATGAACTTGCTCGTGAATGCTTCCTTCAAAGCGTACATGTGGATGGTGCGGAAAAAGACGTAATTGGATATCAGGCCACAAGCCATGCCCCATGCGCACATGCTGTGCATCCCTTTCAAAGGTCAAACGCGGCAAGAGAACGCCACCGCTGTAGGCAGGCTGAGCGCATTGACGCAGATGCTCCCAAGTGTTGGCTTCAAGGCGTTCGTCGGCGTCTAAATAGAGAATCCATGGGCTGGTATTGTGCGCTAAAAGAACATTGCGCTGGGCCGAAAAATCTTTATTTAAAGGGCGATAAAAATGCCGAACAGGGGCCGCACAGGCAAAAGGTGCCATATAACTGGTGGAAGGAGCGTCCCATATGACGAGCACTTCTTGTATCCAAGAGGGAATATGAGCAAAGAATGCTTCTTTGTGCGGTTCGTCGGGATGCATAATGACATGTAAGCTGATGGAAGCGCTTTCTTGTGCAGGGCTAAAATGTTCTTGGTGGGTTCCTAAAAAGAGCTTACGCCATTGTGTAAGGCAGCGGCTACGTTCTTGGGGCGGATCACAAAAAAGCAGCGTGCAGGTATCGGGTGTAAGACCCAGGGCCAAGGTCAACAATAACAAGGCCCACGGGGAAGAGTCCACCAAAGCGTGTACTTTTTCCGGCATATGTCCTTGTATACGCAGCATTTCTTTTTGAAAATGCCCATATTTTTGTGGGTCACTTTCAAGAACAAGTATATGCCCGCAGGCGTGATTTTGTTCAAAGTCTTGTAAAAAATACTGGACAGAAAGAGCATCTGCCCCCAAAAATATATACCATTCCGTGTTTTTGCGTTGGCCCATGTCGCGTGCGCGAGCGAGGCTGTTTTTTTCGGCAGGGCTTAAAATACGCTCGGACGCGATTTCTTTGTTGCTAGGTTCTCCTTGCTGCCATTGCAAAAGTTCTTGAGTATACGTATCCCAAAAAAAAGTATATTTTTGTGTCATTTTGCTGCCTTAAAAATATTCCTGAGCACTTTTGCAATAATTTGCTATTGTGTTTTCCACGTCTTTGCTAAGGACACAAAGTTTTCTGCCCACCATGGGCAAGCGGGGGCAAAGATATGCGTATAGGAAACAAAGGTGTTGCGTACAAAAAGACCGTCGCCATTGGGAGATACGGGCTTGTGCTGTGTACGGTCTTGCGTACAGGGCTCTGCATCTTGTGTAGAAACATGCCCCATGCCCGTTCCTTTTTTCAAATGTAAGCAAAAAGCAAGCTTTTCTGGATGTGCTGTGACGCATTGGGAATAATGAAATTCATGGCCGCGTACCGCTTGTCCTTGCGGATGAAAGGCATTTTCGGCGCATACAGTGGCCTGCACATAGCCAAGTCCTTGAGGTTTTGGGAAAAATGTTGTGCTTACCGGAAAAATTTGCGCCATGGTATGGCTGTTTCCATCGCGAATGAGTGCTTGCGCTAGGAGCATAAAACCGCCACACTCAGCATAAATAGGCATGTTTTGCTCAGAAAAGGCTTTTATTTGCGCTAAGTGAGGGGAATTAGTAATTTCTTCGGCAAATTCTTCGGGGTAGCCGCCGCCAATATAGAGGCCGTCTAAATCTTGAGGCCATGGGGTGGCATCAAGGATGGAAAGAGGGAGTAATTCAGCCCCTTGGCGGGCAAGAGCTTCTAAATTCTCGGCATAATAAAACCAGAAGGCCGTATCGTAAATATAACCTATGCGCACTTTGGGGGCGGTATCAAGTGTCACGGTGCTTTGCGGTTTTTCTGGCCAAAAAGGCGGTGTTGGAGGGAGAGGTTGCGTTGCTTTAGCCAAAGAAATAAGGCCTTGCACATCGCAGTATTGGCTAATGGTGGTTCCTAAGGTGTCTAAAATGGTCTCAACATCTTGAGCTTGGGAGGTATGGCCTTGGCACAAACCCATATGGCGTTCGGGAAGGGGATTGTCTTTTAAACGAGGAATGGCGCCTAATACGGGAATATCGGTATAATGCTCAATGGCTTGGCGCACAATTTTTTCGTGCCGCGCAGAGCCTACTTGATTGAGCACTACGGCGGCAATGTGTACATCCTTTTCAAAATGAGCCATGCCCTGTATAAGCGCCGCAGATGTGCGTGTCATCTTGGTAATATCCAAAGAGAGAATCACCGGCGCTTTAAGAGCGCGAGCCACTTCTGCCGTGGAGCACGAACCGTAAATATCTTGCCCGTCAAAAAGCCCGCGATTGCCTTCGAGCAAAGCTAAGCCATAGGGCTCTTGTTGCTGTTGTAAGGTGGGCGGAAAAGGGACGTGTTGCGCTTTTTGTTGCCATGCATGAACAAAAAGTGCGCGCAATTGTTCTTGTTCCAAAAAATAGGGGTCAAGGTTGGTACAGGGTGCTTTGGCTGCCAATTCTAACCAATGGGCGTCGATATAATCAGGGCCTTTTTTAAAAGGCTTTACCGCTGTGCCTGATGCACGCAAAGCACGACAAAGCCCTAAAGAAAGCAGGGTTTTTCCGCCACCGCCACGCAGGGCAGAAATAATCAAACGTGGAATAAGCATAGTTTCTCGTATTTTTTGGTAGAAAGTAAAGGGGGCGTTCATAGAGCCGTACGCCCTCTTGTGTTGTGTGCTTTCCTTTGTAACGGGGAAGGCGGGTATTGCCAAGGGAAAAATAGGAACGAGTTTTTTTTATTGCTAAGGTTGGGGGCTGTATTGTACATTGCGACTCGACATTTTATAAAGTTGTTATATACCCAAGAAGAAGCGATGATTGTATCGCTATAACTGTAAAAGAGCTGATAATGAGTTATAATTTTACTGAACAAGAAAGAGCCGTTTTACGTATGGTGCAAAGCTCCTTGCCGGATACTGCTACCCCCTATGCCGACATAGCGCGCGCTGTGGGTACCAGTGAAGAAGCTGTACTGGCTTTGTTGCAAAAGCTTAAAGATGATGGCGCCATTCGTCGTTTTGGGGCGAGCATCAAACATCAAAAAACCGGCTGGAATTTCAATGCCATGGTGGCTTGGGTAGTGCCGGAAGAAGAGGCAGAAGCCTTTGGGCAAAAAGCAGCGCAGCATTCGCATGTTTCGCATTGCTATTTTCGCCCATCTTCGGCAGAAGATTGGCCTTACACTCTCTACACCATGACGCACGGGCGCAGTGAAGAAGAGTGCCAACAAGTGATTGCTGAAATACAAGAGGCCACAGGGGTAAGCCAATACGCTGCTCTGGAAAGTATTAAAGAATTTAAAAAAACATCCATGACGTATTTTTGAGGTGAATATGCAAGAAACAACATCCCAATCCCTTTTTGAACGCGCCCAAGAACTTATTCCTGGCGGCGTTAACAGCCCTGTACGCGCATGCAAAAATGTGGATAGTATCCCCCTGTTTATTAAAGAAGCCAAAGGGTGCGAGCTTACCGACGTAGATGGCAACACCTATATTGATTATGTGCTCTCGTGGGGACCCATGATTTTAGGCCATGCCCATCCTGAAGTGACAGCCGCCGTACAGGCCGCCGCCGCTCGCGGTACCAGCTATGGCGCCCCTTGCGAGGATGAAATTTTACTGGCCGATGCCGTCATTAAGGCGCTACCTTCGGTGGAAATGGTGCGTATGGTAAACTCTGGTACCGAAGCCACCATGAGCGCCTTACGCTTGGCTCGCGGAGTGACAGGGCGAGATAAGGTAGTAAAATTTATTGGTTGTTATCATGGCCATGCCGATGCCTTTTTGGCTGCCGCTGGTTCTGGTATGGCAACCTTTTCCATTCCCGGCACTCCCGGCGTTCCTTCTGCCGTGGTAGCTGACACCTTATTAGCTAAATACAACGACCTTGACGCCGTAAAAACACTTTTTGCCACAGAAGGCAAGAATATTGCCGCTGTCATTGTGGAACCCGTGGCTGCCAATATGGGGCTTGTGCCCCCTAAAGAAGGCTTCTTGGAAGGTTTGCGTGAGTTGTGCACCGCTCACGGGGCTTTATTTATTTTTGATGAAGTGATTACCGGTTTTCGATTGTCCTTTGGTGGAGCCCAAGAATATTTTGGCATTACCCCTGATTTAACTACTTTTGGTAAAATCGTCGGCGGCGGTTTGCCTGTGGGCGCTTATGGCGGTAAAAAGGAATATATGCAACGCATTGCTCCTTGTGGCGATGTGTACCAAGCGGGCACATTGTCCGGCAATCCTTTGGCCATGGCGGCGGGCTTAGCCACCATGCGCACTTTGGCTACGTGTGACTATGCCGCACTGAGTGCGCGTACTGCAGATTTTGCCAAAGAAATGGAAACTATTTTGCGTGCCAAGGGGCATGTTGTGCGTGTTCCGGCTCTTGGGCCCATGTTCTGCCCCTTCTTTAGCGATGAGGAAATTTGGGATTTTGATGGCGTAAAGCGCGCTGATTCTGCCAAATTTACCGCTTTTTATAAAGCTTTACGTAAAGAAGGTGTGTATATTGCTCCGGCTTCTTTTGAGGC
>CAYJHX010000148.1:0-5371 GCA_964369395.1 uncultured Desulfovibrionaceae bacterium | reverse complement strand
AGGGGGAGGAAAACTTTTTGGCGTTAGCAAAAGTTTTCCTCCCCCTCCCCAAAAAAACTTCTAAAAAAAATAATAAGGTACTAAAAAATGATACGCGAAGAAGATATTATTTTAGGGCAGGCCCCAGAAGATAAAAATGCTGTTATTCGTCGTTGCGGCGCTTTATTGCATAAAGCTGGCTATGTGGATGAAGAGTATATAGAAAGTATGGTAGCTCGTGATGAAAGTTTTTCTGTGGCCATTGGCAATCTTATTGCTATTCCTCATGCAGAAAAATCTGCGGCGTCCAGCATTAAAAAGACAGGTTTGTGCGCAATTACCTATCCTGACGGCCTTGATTGGGCAGGCACTCCGGTGAAGTTGGTCATCGGCATTGCGGCCCTTGGCGATGAGCATTTGAGCATTCTCGAAAATATTGTGGAAACATTAGAAGATGAAAGCGACGTAGAAGCCCTTGTGGCGGCGGCCAGTAAAGAAAAGATTTTGGCCGTTTTTAAAGGCTAAAGCGGTGTCTGTTGAAGGAACACGCCTCACAGTTTGTGGAACATGTTATTTTCTAGAGGATACAATATGATTATTACGCTGACACTTAATCCGGCTTTGGATAAGACAGCCAATATTGCCCCACTGGTGCCTGGCGGTTTGAATCGTATTCAAAGTAGCCAGTTAGATGCCGGTGGCAAGGGTATTAATGTTTCTAAAATTGTTGCGGCCCTTGAGGGAAAAAGCATAGCTACAGGCTTTGCCGGAGGCAGTAATGGAGAGGCGCTTTTGCGTATGCTGGATGACCTTTCTTTGCAGCACGATTTTGTGCGTGTACAGGGCAGTACCAGAATTAATCTTAAACTGCTCGATAGTGTCAACGGCATTACCGAAGTCAATGACCCTGGTGTTGTGGTTACAGCGCAGGAAGAAGACGCTCTTTTAGAAAAATTGTATGGTTATATTCCAGAAGATGGACAAAATGCGCTTTTTGTTTTAGCGGGAAGTATGCATGCTGGTGCAAAACCAAGTTTCTATAAAGAGCTGACGACAAAGCTTAAGGCCAAAGGGGCTCGCGTTTTTGTGGATGCCGATGGCGAGGCTTTTGCACAAGCGCTTGATGCGGCACCAGATTTTGTAAAGCCAAACAAAGAAGAGTTGTTGCGGCATTTTAATAAAGATGCCGATGGGAATATACATCAAGATGCGCTTATTGCTTTGTGCCAAGAATTGGTACACACTAAGCATGTGGGTATGGTGGCTTTGTCTTTAGGGCACGAGGGTGCTATTTTTGTCACCAAAGAACAATGCGCCGTAGCTCCTGGTTTGAAGGTAAATGCCTCTTCTACTGTAGGCGCCGGAGACAGTATGGTGGGCGCTGTGGCCCATGCCTTTGCTAAGCAAATGCCTTTCGAGGACATTGTACGCTTGGCCATGGCTTGCAGTGCTGGTGCTGTGACAACGCAAGGGACGAAAGCGCCTTCTTTAGCGTGTATCACAGATTTATTAGGGCAAGTGACAGTAGTGTATAAATAGTAAAAAGCTTTGTGTACACGCATATTTTTTATGAATATGTGCGAGACACGAGCGTTTATAGAACATATATATTGAAGGAATACGTTATGGGAACCATGACACGAGCCGTCCGTATGTACGGGGCCAATGATTTGCGTTTGGAAGAATTTGAACTTCCAGAAATCAAAGATGATGAAATATTAGTTAAAATTATCAGTGACAGTATTTGCATGTCTACCTATAAGCTTATGGGGCAAGGCAAAGCACATAAACGTTGCCCACAAAATGTGGATACCAACCCCATTATCATTGGGCACGAATTTGCCGGAGATATTGTAAAAGTGGGTGCTAAGTGGCAACACGAGTTTAAAGAAGGCGAAAAGTTTGCTTTGCAACCGGCCTTAAATTATAAAGGCAGCTTGGCTTCGCCGGGATATTCTTACGAATTTTTTGGCGGCGCTGCTACCTATTGTATTATTCCGCAAGAAGTTATGGAAATAGGGTGCCTTTTACATTATAATGGCGAAGCTTATTTTGACGCATCTTTGGGCGAGCCCATGAGCTGCATCATTGGTGGTTACAATATTATGTACCATACCAATAAGCAAAATTATGAACACGCCATGGGTATTAAGGAAGGCGGAAATGTGCTTATTCTAGGCGGTTGTGGCCCCATGGGGCTTGGCGCTATTGAGTACCCCATTGTGGCGGGCAATCGTCCCACTCGTGTGGTGGTAACGGACGTAGATGACGGCCGTATTGCTCGCGCTAAAGAGCTGATTACCCCAGAATTTGCTCAAGAGCACGGTGTAGAGCTGGTGTATATCAATCCCACTAAGAGTGCTGATATTTATAAAGAACTTATGGATATTAGCCAAGGCAAGGGCTATGACGATGTGTTTGTGTATGCCCCCATTAAAGAATTGGCAGAACTTGGTGATAAGCTTATGGCTTTTGACGGCTGCATGAACTTCTTTGCTGGTCCTTCCAATGCCGATTTTACCGCCAATATAAATCTGTATAATTGCCATTACCTGTCTACGCATATCTTGGGTAGCACCGGTGGTAATACCGACGATTTAAAAGAAGCCATTAAACTTTCTGAAGAAGGCAAGTTACATACAGCCGTGATGGTAAGTCATATCTGCGGTTTGGATGCTGTGGCAGAAACCACAGCTGCTTTGCCCAATATTCGCGCTGGTAAAATTTTGAGCTATACGCCCATCAACATGCCCCTTACCGCCATTGCCGACTTTGAAGAGCTTGGTAAGAAAGACGAGCTTTTTGCCAAGTTGCACAAAAGTGTCGCGGCGCACAAAGGCCTTTGGAATGCAGAAGCTGAAAAAATATTGCTGAGTCATTTTGGCGTATAAGTAATTTGTGTATGGGGAGGGAGGCTTAAAAAAGCTTTTCTCCCCAATTTTTTCATGGGTAGAAGAGATAGAAAATATTGTAAAAGCCGTTGAGCATATACGAGGTGTTACATGGAAACATTACAAGGCAAAGGGGTGTCACAAGGCATAGCCATTGGGCGATTAACATTTTCTGTGCAATCTGAGCTCAAGGTTCCCTTTTGCATTACTAATGATGTAAAAAAAGAATTAGAGCGCTTTGAAATCTGTCGGAGTAAAGCCAAAGAGCAATTGGCCGCTCTTGCAGAAAATACCAAAGAAAGTCTTGGCGAAGAAAATGCCATGCTTTTTGAAGTACACCAAATGATGCTGGACGATTTAGATTTTCGCGAGGCCATTACCGATTGCATTAAAACAGAAAAAGCCTGCTCAGACTATGCTGTGTGTCAAGCTGCAGGCAAATTTTCTAAAATGTTTGCCGATATGGACGACCCCTATATGAAAGCGCGGGCAGCCGATGTGGAAGATATTTCTCGCAGGCTCTTGGAAGTATTGCAAAATAAACCCTCCCATAAAATGTGTGCCGATGGACTTATGGGTACAGACGGAAGTATGCAGCTGGTGCTGGCCGGCGTTGACTTTACCCCTAGCGAAACAGCGCAATGCGACCGCGATAAAGTGTGTGCTTTGGTGACCTCTGCTGGCAGTAAAAACTCGCACACGGCTATTTTTTCTCGAATTTTGGGTATTCCCGCCGTTATTGGCCTCAAGGATAAGCTTAACGAAGCGTACAATGGTCTTGTGTGCATCGTCGATGGGGGGACAGGGCAACTTATCATAGATCCCGATGAAGACACCCTCGCTCTTATGCAAGCAAAAAAAGCGCAATTAGCAGAAGATGCCAAGCGCCTTGAAGCTTTTCGTGGCAAACCCACCCTCACCGCTTCAGGAAAAAAAATAAAATTGTTTGCCAACATCGGTTCTAGCCATGATGTGGAAGCTGTGCTTAAAAGCGATGCCGAAGGTATTGGTCTTTTCCGTAGTGAATTCCTTTATCTAGAAAGTGATGACTATCCTTCGGAAGAGGTGCAGTATCATGCTTATAGCCTTGTAGCTCGCAAAATGGACGGTAAAGAGGTGGTCATACGCACGTTGGATATCGGTGCCGATAAACAGGCCTCGTATTTTAACTTGCCCGCAGAAGAAAACCCCGCTCTTGGCATGCGCGCCATCCGCATTTGTTTAACTCGCCCAGAAGTATTTAAAACACAATTGCGCGCACTCTATCGCGCTGCCTGCAATGGAAATATTCTTATTATGTTGCCCATGATTACTTGCGTGGATGAAGTGCGCAGAGCCAAAGCCATCATGGCTGAAGTGAAAAAAGAACTTGAAGCGGAAAAAATTCCCTTCAAAGGCGATATCCCCGTGGGTATTATGATTGAAACCCCCGCCGCCGCCATTATGAGCGACGTACTGGCGCAAGAGGTGGATTTCTTCAGTATGGGTACCAATGATTTGACCCAGTACACCCTCGCCATTGATAGGCAAAACGAAAGTATTGCTGAGTTTTGCAATATTCACGATGAAGCCATACTGCGCCTCATGGAAATGGTCTGCACCAATGCCCATAAACACGGCATTTGGGCCGGTGTTTGCGGCGAATTAGCTGCCGACCCAAGCCTCACAGAATTCTTTGTAAAAATTGGTGTGGATGAACTTTCCATTAGTCCGGCGGGGATATTAGCCTTGCGTGAAAAGATTAGCCTTACAGGCAATTAAAAAAGCGCTGTCTACGGTGTTGGGGCGTTGGGCTTGCTTTTTGCTACGGTCATGTACCAGAAGAGTACATTCCGCTTCGCAAAAAGCGACGCCCGCCTTGTATCCAGCACTTTTTTAACTGCCTGTGGCATCATATATATGAAAAGCGCTGTCTTTTGTGTTGGGCTTGCTTTTTAGTTCTTTTGTGGGGGAGGGAAAAGACGCCTAGGCGCACGATATCCGTATGGCTCGTTCCTCGCCTACGGCTACAAGCCCTTTGGGTCGGTTTGCTAGCGCCAAAAAGTTTTCCCTCCCCCACGCCCCCACCCTTTCAAAACGCGCTTACTGGTAGTGGGTTGTTGAAAAAAATGTAAAATAGTGAATGAAGACTCCTGCATAATTAAAAAATCATGGATTGCTTCGTCGCTATGCTCCTCACAATGGCTTGATATTACAACGAAAGTCATTGCGAGCGAAGCGAAGCAATCCATGTATTTTAGCAGTTTTAAGAATTATGCAGGCCTTTTGAATGGGGTATATAGGCTACGTCCCTTTGATTATTTAAAACCCCACAAAATGGATAGTATTTTCCATTTTGTGGGGGTTTTTAATTAAGCGCGTTTTGGTAGGGGAAGGAGACTCTCCCCCATAAAAAACTTATTCAGCAAAAGCCAGTGGTAATACCTCATCTATATGGCTGACGGGGTGCACGGTGATTTTGCTTAAAAGGTCTTTGGGCACGTCTTCTAAATCCTTCATAT
>CAYJHX010000147.1:1947-5378 GCA_964369395.1 uncultured Desulfovibrionaceae bacterium | reverse complement strand
GCCATGTATGTGGAAGCTTCCGATTATTATCAAAGAGCCATTGCGTTAAGTCAGGCCGATGAAAATTTGCATTTTAATCTAGCTCGTACATATCTTGAACTGAAAGAGTATAGCAAGTGCACAGAAAGTTTGTTAAAAGTTCTTGAAGTAGATGCACAACACGAAGCTGGTTTAAAGTTTCTTCAGTGGATGATAAAGAAAAACCATGTTCCTATAGAGTATATGGAACAGGTAAGTAAATTTAACTAAGAATACCAAAGGATAATGGTCAAACTACTGTGAAAAAATGGATATTGCGGGAAACCCTTAACGGGGCTGCTGCACAAACAACGAGTGCACCAGCTTTTGAAAGTGCAAAGGTATTTTCTTCCTTAACGACCATGAATTCTCATGAAGTAGGAAAAGCTCATGCTTTGGGCATTTCTCCGCTACTACTCCATTTGCTGCAGTTGCGTGGCTTTGTAAAAGAAAGTGATATTCAGGCCTTTCTCTCGCCAAACTTGCGCCTTCTTGCTCCTTTAGAGGAATGGACTGGCTTACCTCAAGCTGCTGAGCTTATAGTAAATTTACTGCTAGAGGGAAAGAAGCTTGCCGTATGGGGAGACTATGACGTGGACGGCATTACATCTACTGCTCTTGTGCAAGATGTATTGGAGGCGCATGGGTTTTCTGTTTTAGCCCATATTCCAGAACGTTATTCCGAAGGTTACGGTCTTAATATTGCCAATATTGATATGCTGGCAGAAAAAGGCGTTCAAGCTATTTTGACGGTAGATTGTGGCGTTTCCGATTATGAATCTGTAGCACATGCTAAGAAATTAGGCTTATCCATTATTATATCTGATCACCATTTGCCTCCAGAAATTTTGCCCCCTGCTGATGCCATTTGTAATCCGCGTATGGGAGATTGTCCTTGCGCCGATTTGGCAGGCGTAGGCATCACTTTTTTCCTCATGTGTGCTGTGAATAAGGCTTTAGAAGAGCATACTAACGTAGCCTTTGATATGCGTACGGTGCTGGATCTTGTGGCCATGGGAACATTGGCAGACATGGTGGCGCTTCATGGGCAAAACAGAATTTTAGTAAAAAATGGTTTGCTCACCATTGGCGATGCCAAACGTCCCGGTCTTGCAGCTCTTAAAACGGTATGCAATTTTGAGCGTTCTGCCAAGTTGGGGGGCGGGCAAATTGTTTTTTCTTTGGCGCCCCGTATTAATGCTGCCGGACGTATGGGCCATGCGCATCTCGCTTTGGAATTACTGCGTTGCAAAGATTTTGACACTGCGGTTTCTTTAGCTAAAGAACTGGACGAACTTAATATTCAGCGCCGTAAAGATGAAGAACGTATTCACGAAGAAGCCCGTGTGCAAGCGCGAGAGCAAGTGGCAAAAGGCGCTTTAGGCTTGGTTCTCTACGGCCATGATTGGCATCAAGGTATCATTGGTATTGTAGCTTCGCGCATAGTAGAAGAGTTTTATCGTCCTACATTGATTCTTTGCGATGGCATGACAGGCATTAAGGGGTCAGGGCGTTCTGTCAAAGAGTTTGATTTGCATGAGGGCTTAACAAAGCTTGCCGATTTGTTAGATAGTTATGGCGGGCACCCTCTGGCGGCAGGGTTGAGCATCATGCCCGAAAATTTAGACGCCTTACGCCATGGCTTTGACGCAATAGCGCAGGAGTGTTTTGAAAAAACAGTACCTATTCCGTCTTTGCCCATAGATGCTATCATAGATTTTTCTGCAGCCAGTAATGCTATTTTTTTACGCGAATTAGAGCTGTTACAGCCTTTTGGCATTGGTAATTCCGAACCTGTTTTTGGTTCTCCTTTGTTACGTGTAAAGAGTATGCGCTTTTTTGGTTACACCAAAGAACATGTATTGCTGCAAGTTGTTGATGAAACTACCGATGTGACACTGCACGCAAAAGTATGGCGTAAAGCCTCTGAATTTTCGCCTGAAATAGTGGGAAAATATATTTACTTAGCTTTTACCCCTCTTATTTCTACATACAATGGTATGGCATCGGTGGAAGTGCGCGTAAAAGATTGGAACATTGTTGAGCGCGCAGAATAAAACGCTTTAGTGTAAAATACTATATAATAAAGGTTTGTTTGAGGTGTAAATGTCTGTACTTGTTCTTGAAAATGCACAAAAAGTATCTATGCAGCAAGGCGTAAGTCTTGATGATTTTTCTTTGGAAAAAGCACAAGAAGTGCGTGCGTACCATCAAAGTTTTTCTGAGTATGCTCCTACCCAGCTTGTTTCTTTGCCCAAATTGGCTGAAGCTTTGGGACTGGGGAATATTATGCTTAAGGACGAATCCTCTCGTTTTGGCCTGAAAGCCTTTAAAGTACTTGGGGCTTCTCATGCCATGGGGCGCTATTTAGCTCAAAAACTTGGAGAGCCTTTTGCTCAAGTGACTTGCGATTTTTTATGCGATGCCGCCGTACGAGCCCGTATGGGGGAAATTGTTTTTGCTTCCACTACCGATGGAAATCATGGACGCGGTGTGGCTTGGACAGCGCAAAAATTGCAACAACAGGCCGAAATATCTATGCCTCAAGGATCAAGTGCGGGGCGCGTAAAAAATATTACTGACCTTGGCGCCTTGTGCACAGTAAGCGATAAAAATTATGATGAAACTGTGCGCATGACCTTTGAAAAAGCGCAAAAAGAAGGGCATATCCTTGTGCAAGATACAGCTTGGGAAGGGTATGAGCAAATCCCTCTTTGGATTAAACAAGGCTATCTTACACTTGCTTTAGAAACATTAGAGCAACTTCAAGCTCAGAAAACTATGCCCACCCATCTTTTTTTACAAGCAGGTGTTGGTTCTTTTCCTGCGGCCATGGTTGCTTTTTTTCACGCTGTTTTAGGAGATAAAGCTCCAAAGTGTATTATTATGGAGCCACACAGTGCACCTTGCTTCTATATTTCAGCTAGAATGAACGATGGTAATGCCCATACCGTTGATGGCGATTTATCTTCACTGATGGCCGGTCTTGCTTGCGGTAAACCTTGTATACAAAGCTGGCCCATTATTCGCGATTATGCTTTTGCCTTTGTTTCTAGCCCCGACTTTATTGCTGCCAATGGCATGCGTATTTTGGCAGCGCCATTACCAGGAGATGTTGCTGTCACTTCCGGAGAGTCCGGAGCCTGCACCATGGGGCTTGTGCATTGGCTTATGCAGTGCGAAGGCGCGTTGAAATTTCGAGAGCTTTTAGGCCTGAATGAAAAAGCCTCTGTTTTGTGCATAAGCACAGAAGGAGATACCGTACCAGAAATTTATCGCTCTGTGGTATGGCAAGGGGCCTTTGCTGAAGAGAAAAGAAAAGAGCGCAGACACACATAAAAACTATATATTATTTAGGAAAAAAACGAGGTATACATGGAGCCAAACCCTCAAAATAAAGACGTTTCTGTAGA
>CAYJHX010000147.1:0-1847 GCA_964369395.1 uncultured Desulfovibrionaceae bacterium | reverse complement strand
ATGCCTGCCATTGTGACTGCTGTTTTGGCTTTGAGTCTTGCCTTGCAATACGGTTTTTTGGCCATGCTCGGCTTTTTCTTTTTTTATGTGCTTGGTAATGTTTTGTCTTTTGCCATTACTGTGCGCAGAGCCGTACAAGGGCAACGTGTGTTTGTTTGGTTAAACCGCGCTCTTGTGTGGGTGGGCGCTTATGCGCTGACTTTAGCTGTGATGTGAAAATGTATAGTAACCAGCTGAAAAAAGGCATCTACTTCGTTATGCTTGCTTTTTGCTCCAGTAACTAGTTGAAATTTTATTGAAAATTTTTCTTGCGAGACCACATCTTAGGCTTGACTTTTTTCATAAGTTATTAAATTATGTATAAAAATAGTGAGAAGGAGAGTGAATAACTATTATGTCACAATCGCAATTAAGTGAACGCTGTAAACAGGTAACTCCATTCTTGGTTATGGAGATTTTAGATCGTGCTCAAGTCATGCAAAGACAAGGCATTGATGTGGTACATCTAGAGGCGGGAGAGCCAGACTTTGACACGCCAGAATGTATTATTGAGGCGGGAAAGGCGGCTCTTGATGCGGGCTATACCCACTATACAGCGTCCCAGGGCATGGTAGAATTGCGTAAAACTGTGGCGGATCATTATTTACAACGCTACGGTGTGACCATTCACGAAGATCAAGTACTTGTATTCCCCGGCACTTCCATAGGAATGAAGCTTCTTTATGAAGTGCTGCTCAATGAAGGGGACGAAGTGATTTTGTCTAATCCCGCCTACGGAGTATACCCCACCTTTGTAAAGCATGTGGGGGGCGTGGTAAAAGATGTGCTTACCTACGAAGAAGAAGGTTTTCAATATCGCCCCGAAGATGTACAAAAAGCCCTAAGCCCGCGCACCAAGGCCATCATGATCAATTCTCCATCCAATCCTACAGGCATTGTTATGGAAAAAGAGCGCATGCAAGCCATTGCCGATATTGCCGCAGCTCATGAAAGTCATCCACTTATTATCTCTGATGAAATTTATCACGGTCTTAATTATACCGATAAAGAACACAGCATTTTAGAATGCACACAAAATGCCGTAGTTATAGGTGGCTTTTCTAAGGCCTATGCCATGACCGGTTGGCGCATAGGCTATCTTATTTTGCCACCATGGTGTGTGCAGCCGCTCATCTCCTTTATGCAGCGCTTTTTGTTGTCTACCAATACCGTGGCGCAAGTGGCCGGTATTCATGCTCTGCAAAAAGCACAGCATCAAACAGAATACATGTGTTCCATTTACAACGAAAGACGCTTATATGTGCTTCAAGCTTTACGCGAGCTTGGCTTTCGTATTCCTGTGGAGCCTTTGGGAGCTTTTTATATGCTTTTTAATGCCAAGCATTTGGCGGAAAAATTTGGCGGCTCTTCCGTAGACCTTGCCTTTGATATTTTAGAAAAAGCCCATGTAGGCATTACCCCCGGTAGCGAATTTGGTTCGCAAGCTGAAGGTTTCTTGCGTATTTCTTATGCTACGTCCATGGAAAATCTGCGCGAAGCCATGCGCCGCCTAGGTGAATATATTAAGAAATATCATAGTTAACTTTTTGTGAGTTTTTTTGTGGGGGGAAGGGGAACTTTTGCTAACGCCAAAAAGTTCCCCTTCCCCTCAAAACGCGTTTATTGGTTCGCTCAAAAAGGGCAATCTGTTTCGTAAACGTACTTTTCTTTTACTAAATACCCTAGTTTTTTCTATTTCTCCTCAATGAATTTGGCTTTATAACAAAATATCATGTTTATTCGTAAAATAAGCGCGTTTTGAAGGGGGTTTGGGGGAAACTTTTTGGCGCAAGCAAAAGTTTCCCCCA
>CAYJHX010000146.1:0-5387 GCA_964369395.1 uncultured Desulfovibrionaceae bacterium | reverse complement strand
GGGGAAAACAATCATACATATCGCCGCACACTTCTCGGGCGGCATGCACATAGGCTGCGGCGGCCATATGCTCCATTTGAGGCAAGGTAGCGGGACGCAAAGAATTTTGTATGGTACGTGCCAAGGCCAATTCGCCGTTCATGCGCTCTTGCGTATGGGCCATGATAGTAAGATCGCGCATGCGTTGTTGCAGAGCAGAGCGTAATTGCTGGGTACTGGTGAGCAATTGGTTGGTTTCCGAGCTAAAATGTTCTTTGTCCGGCACTTGAAGCAACTCTTGGGCGCTGACCTTGCCTTGCCCAAGACGTTCTGCCATATGCGCTAAATGCCCGAGAGGCAATAAGAGATTATTGCTGGTTTTACGCAGGCCATAGGCTGCAACAATAAGGGTGAGTAGCATAAAAAGGCTGAGAATTTTCATATACGTATGTAAATACCCAAAGACATCATCATAGGGAATAAGCACCCCGATAAAGAGGGTAGGGGCTTCGCTTGGCAGCGCAAGAACCACATAACGGGTATTTTCCCAAGATACAGTATATAACTGTTGACTATTCTTTACTATTTGCTCTTTGAGATGGCCAAGGCTTGCATCGGCAGAAGCAGGCAAAGACCATTGCCCTTGGCTTGTAAGGAAAAAGGGAATGCATTGCTTAAAAAAAGTCAAAGAGCGAATACGACTTTTCATAAAATCCGGAATATTTAGGCCAATGGAAAGGGTGCCGTAAACGGTGTGTTGGCTGTTTTTTAGGGGCGTTGTGTACTCTATGAAGAGAGCACGATTCTGATGAATTTGCGGAGGCAACCAAAAAGGTGCATGGGTTTGCAGAATTTTTTGGGCGTCTACAGCATGGGTGGTGTGTAAGGTCATGCCTTCTTGTTGTGTATAGGTTCGAACTTCTATTTGCTTTGGATAGGTGGCCGCTATGGCAGGGGCTGGTGCGTTGGAAGCAGCAAAAGAAAAGGGGAGTATGGTAGTAAGTGTCACTTCCATATGTCCGCGAGCGTCGGATATGGCCTTGGCAATGTCTTGCGTGAGCATTTGCTCACTGAAAGGGATACGCAACAGATTGCGCTGTACCGTGTGTTTGAGTGTGGGGGCAAAACGCTGAATCCATTGGTAATTGTAATCATCTTGCCGCGTGACGCTGGTGGCGAATTGGTGCATTTGGGCATGCACAGTAGTAAGAATTTGTTCGCGAGTGTAAAAGTAGCCAAGGGTAAGAAAGATACTTAAAATGCCTACCAATCCTATAAAAATGGGGATGGTTTGCCGTGTAACAACTCTATATCGCCAAGGCACAGGGGTACGCATACATTATCTTTGTAACGCGCTACGGGCACTTTGAATGTCGGGGTATTCGGCAAAAAGACTGGAAAAACCACTACCAACAAAAATCTTGCGCAATTGAGGGCGTAAAGAACAAATAACAATGGCGCCGCCCATGGGGTCGAGGGCTTTACCAATATTAAGTAATCCACGTAAGCCAAGAGAGCTTATATAGTCCACATCATTGAGGTTTAAAACCATATGTGTCATGCCATCATCAATAAGTTCTTTGCAGGTGCTTTCAAAATTTGTTGTTGAATAGGCATCCCATCTTCCCGACAGATGCACAACGAAAACATCGGGGTATTTATTGACTTGTATTTCCATAACAGCCTCTTGGAGTTGGCATTATTACTGTAATTGTTGCAGACTTTTCCCAAAACGTATCTCTTGTCAGTATGCCTTTATTTTGGAAAAAAGCAAGAAAAATGCGAACTGTAAAAATGTACAAAAGCGTGGTCGACAATATGCGAGCACGCTTTTGTGTAAACCCCTCCTTGAGAGGCGCTTTCCATGGAAAGAGTTGTACAAGATGTTTCTAGCAAAGAACATGCCATAGGTTTTGAGGGCTTTGTTTATGAGAATTTTTGTTCTTGCAGAACATTGCTGTATTTAATAGTGCCCAAAAAATAGGCACTGCCCGTTTTTTGGGTACCAGAAAACGGCCTTGTTATGAGAGATACATACTCTAAGACCACACAGCGCGGCGTGCAGTATTTTGGTGCAGAGTAAAATCAAAATTTTTGCATTCTAAAAAAGGCATAGATTGCTTCGTTGCTAGGCCATAATTAACCAAAAAAAGGCATGGATTGCTTCGCCGCTATGCTCCTTGCACTGACTTTCGTTGTACACGTAAGTTACTACGAGACCGCTTGAGGAGGGAAGGGCGACAAAGCAATGCATGCCCATTACAAGTCAGAAAGACGTGCCATTAGTTCACGTGCTTCATGCTGATAATGCTCCACGTGTTTTTGCCACCGTAGGTGTAGGGCTTAGCTAAAGCGGTAAAGGTTCCGTTTCTATCGCTTTCATCATCAGCATTGTATAAATATCCCTTCATTTCTATAACGCCATCGGCAATGGTTTTGGCAGAAGTGACTTTGGCATAGTAGATGGCTTCGCCATCGGCGCCGTCAAAAGTGTATTTTTTACCGTCATAGGTAAAACGCCCAACGGATTTAAGGTTTTTTATGTTGTAATTAAAGTATTTTTTTACGCTTTCTTTAACAAACTTTCCGTCAATGCTCAATTTATTGCCAGCAGGCTTGATTCTGCTTTTGTAATTATTGATATAGTTATGCCAAATGCCAAAGCGAATCATGTCGGCGGGGTTTTTTTCGTTAAGGATTTCTTTGGCGCTAAAGTTATAGAAATACAGTTCAGTAAAGTTAGAAAGAAAAACACTCATTTTTTTCATCTGGGCATTGGAAAATTCTTTTGCCTGTACTGTTGTTCCCAAAGAGAGCAGGCACACAGTTAAGAAAAAGGCCATAATACATGCGGAGTAACGTTTTTTCATACAATTTCCTTTTGGTTGAGGTTAAAAGAATGCATTTAACATAGCACAAGAAACAATATTTGGCAAATGGAGAGGCAATGCGTACTTTCTATCAACTTGGCATGGTATATGCTAGAATTATGGAATAAGAGCTTTTTGCGGATACTTTTGTTCTGTTTTTATGCATTTATCCTCTTTCTTTAAGGAAATACCCTGTTCTCTGCTCCCATTTAAAGGGTGTGGCTCTTATTTGTTTTTGGGATAGTTTTTTGCTATAGGTATTTTATGCGAAGCAAAATTTTTCTGTGTCTTGCAGGTTGTCTTGCTGTGCTGGCTTATGGCTGGCTTGTGGCAATACTTCTGCTCACGCGCCAAAGTGATGTGCTCTTACTGGTCAGTATTGTGGCATCAACATTTTTTCTTTGGGGGGCGTGGTATACTTTTTTACGTAAGTATAGAATGTTATTCTTGCTTTGTATGCTGTTGTGTCTTGTGTCTTTAGGCATAACCTCTATGGCCGTCATGGATGTGACCGATCCTGTACTTGTGGGAACATATACTACTGCATATATGTTATGAAATTTATTATACGCATTCATAATGAAGGAGAAAAAAATGTTGAAAAAACAAAACCTCATGGCTGTGGCTTTACTTTTATTGGTAACATTTTTAGGAGCCATGGCGGCAGAAGCTCGCCCCGGTTGGGTGTCTGTGTCCTACTCTGGTTTTTCTTTACACCGTAACCCCAACCAAAACGATGTGAATGGCCAAGGCTATTATTTTGCAAAAATTATTGCAACTTGTGTAAATAATAGCAGCAATCAGACTATTTCTAGTATCACAAGCCGTAGTATGGGCTTTACTGCCAATGCCACCGCCAATGGCGCCACCTTGGGTACCGTCGCTGGCAGCATTACCATTAGCACACCAGAAAGCTTAACCCCTGTGGGCCCCGGCGAAAGTTTTCGCATCGAATACAGCGTGCCTCTACTCAGCCTTAACGGTGGCAGCATAGAGCCTTTCAATGCAGCCAACGGCGCCCGCCTAAGCAGATTTAAGCTAAAGCACGACTTCCAAGTGAAGTAAGTAGATGTTTTTTTACTATGTTGCTGAAACGCTTAATTTTATAGACTTGGTACAGGTCGAAATGTAAGTGTGGATGATGGATACAGCGCAACGTCAGCTATTTATGGTGATGTTGCAAAATACAATGGGTGTCGATGAAATTGACACCCATTGTATTTTTGTAATGTCTTTATAAAATACTGAATACTAAGTGATACTTTGTTTTTACTGAGTTAAGGCAATGCCACGTAAAATTATATTTCAAAATAATTGTATAGAGTTCTCAGATTTCTGACAAAGCCTGCCAGACAGTATCGTCAAATGCACTTTTGCGGCTTTCTCTGGGGCGTATTTCATATGTTTTTTTCAGTCATATATGTCTATATGCACTTCTTCAAATTTTCTTTATCTTCCTTGATAAATCTTGAAAATTCGTAATTTGGCGACGCTACCTAGGAGAAAATCTTCTGCGAACAAACTTCCCCAATCTAAGCCTACCTCAGCCTCCTCCCTTCTAAAAAACTTTTATTCCCACAATATCTTACCACTAAAAGAAAAATTTTGCCGCAACGTGCAATCCTAACACAGGTGCTTTGTCAGTATTCTGAATTAAGAGTCCTGCACAATTACTTTTTCAGTATAATTTTGTGAAAATTGTAAAAAAGTTTTCAAAACAAAAAATTTATAGTATAGGGTTAAAGGTGAGAAGAATCAATAGTTTAACGGCGCAAGTGAATTACGCCTACTCTTGATTTATCGGTCACATTGACTGCTGTCAACGCTCCATAAGACTCCGCACAAAATTGTGTAGGAGTCTTAAATTTCTTACTCTCCGAGCATAAAAAAAGACCGTCTTTTTTTTCTTTACTGGATTGAAAATGTATATTTTGATACATTTTTTTGCAAAAAAGAATATTTTTTCACCATAAATGCATCTGTTTTTCCTTTTATAACATCAATACATAAAAATACATTTTCTACTTGCATGCAGAATTGAGCAATGGTACCGTTGTAGAAATTTAGAGTGCTGTAGAAAGTAAAGCATTGTGGGCGGTAGTAAAATTTCACCGTCGGACTCTGTGGTACTTATACTGTCTATATAGGTGCTTACAGATGTGCTCGTATGCAAGCTAAAAAATACTGAAAAAACGGAGGACAATAGATAGAAGTAGCGAAATATAATCTCAAAAAGAAAAATGAAATTACATCCTGTTTACTGTATTTGCAAAGGAGTTCCCATGAGTCAAGACAAACAAGACGTTACAACTACGGAAAGGTCAAAAATTAACCCCATAGTCTTTTGGCCGGGTTTTATTATTGCCATCGGTTTTATTTTATTGGGCGTAAGCAACCAAGAGGCTTTTGGCAAATTTCTTGGCGCAGCTTTAGACTGGATCTCTGTGACTTTTGGTTGGTTTTATTTATTATTCAGTCTTTTTATCATTATTTTTGTTTTCATCTTAGCCTTCACAAAAATCGGTTCCATCAAGTTTG
>CAYJHX010000145.1:0-5406 GCA_964369395.1 uncultured Desulfovibrionaceae bacterium | reverse complement strand
GCTGCACCGAGCATATATTACTGGTGGAAGACAATAGCATTAACCAAGTCATTGCCGAAGAACTTTTGCAAAGTGTAGGCTACACCATTGACATAGCCAATAACGGCCAAGAAGCTTTGGATATGCTAGATGAAAAGCACTATGACATTGTGCTTATGGATATTCAAATGCCCATTATGGATGGACTCAGTGCCACTAAGGCCATACGCCAAAAACCTCAATTTACCACATTGCCCATTGTAGCTATGTCGGCTCATGCCATGACCGGTGACAAAGAAAAAAGCTTAAAATATGGTATGAATGATCATATCACCAAGCCCATTTCGCCGGATATTTTATACAGAACCTTACGTTATTGGCTTGATGCGCAAAATAAATAATGTAAGCCTTAAAAAACAAATACGTTTACCGTATCCGTGTAATGTCCACTTTATGCATATGGGTATTGCCATCAAAGACCATGCCTGAAGGCAGCGAAAACGACGCGGGTACGGTGGCTTTTTGGCCAATTTCCAATAAAGGTGGCGTTACGCGTACTTCTACTTGCGATAAGTACTCAGCGTCGTCTTTTAAGCTTTCAGGTAACTCGACGCTAAAACGTACACGTTGCGGAGATATACTATAATCCCCTTGTGGGCCATTAATTTCTACCATTTTTTCTAGCCGAATATGCGTGCGTTTGCTAGCCACAGTATAGGTAACGTTTACTTGATTGGGAGAAACAGAGGTTTGTGCGATGCCGGTGATGAGCGGAAAGACTTTTTCGTAGGTACCGGGCTTTTCTGTAGGATCAATGCGTAAATCAAGCTTGAGCTGTGAAATTTCTTGGACAATACTTTCTGGGCCGCGCACCAAGGCAGAGCTGGGATTTACCACAATATCTTTAACAGTAAAGGCTGCCATATCTAAGGCAACATCTACGATGGGGTGAATGGGGATGGCTCGTTCTTGAACTGTTTCGGCATACACCACAAGATGTGAAGGCTTTACTTCTAAAATTTCATACGCGCGGTAGCTTTCTTCCCAAGAAGGAGGGCTAAAGGGGATAATGTTTTTACCTTCGCGTAATTGACTCATGTCCATGGCATGGGTGGCGCGCCGTGCTGCAGAGCTTTGCAATAAGGCTTTGGGGCCGCGCAAATGTACATCTACTTCGTTAATAAGACCGCTGGTCACCACAAGGCTACGAGGAATATTTGTATAATCTAAAATGACTTTAAGCTGAATATCCATACGATCACGAATACTGATGACATACCAAGAGGTGGTGGCCATAAAAATGGCAAGGAGCAGTATGGGGTAGTTGATGTTTTTTATGGAAGACAGATTAAAGCGCATGACTGATAACCTCCCATAATTCCTGAGAACTAAGATTATGAGATAATTCGCCTTTGAGGGCGACAGAAATTTCTCCACGCTCTTCAGAAACGACAATGGCAATGGCGTCGGTTTCTTCGGTGATGCCAAGGGCGGCTCGATGGCGCGTGCCAAAGTTTTTATCCTTGGTTTCAGCCAAGGGCAAAATACACGAAGCAGCAGAAAGGCGACCTTTACTAATAATTACCGCGCCGTCATGAAGGGGGGCGCCATGATAGAAAATATTTTGCAAAAGTTTTGCACTTATATCTGCATCGACGCGCACTCCTTCTTGGCGCATCATGTCTTCTAGGGGCATACTGCGTTGCAAAATAATAAGGGCGCCAATACGACGTTTGGCCATTTCTTCGCAAGCTTGCACAATTTCTTCCACAATGTTTTTAGTTAAGGTACTTTTTCCCCAGAAATAGCGGGCGCCCAACTCTCCAAGGCCTTGACGCAAGTCTTTTTGAAAAAGAATAATAAGCACAAGAAAGAGTGAACCCACAATATGCTCTAAGAACCAACGTACAGTATAAAGCTGTAATTGTATGGAAACATAATATAAAATAAGTAAAAGGCACAAGCCTAACAAGGTGGCAAGAGCGCGGGTACCTTTTACCATAAGTATAGCTTTGTAAATCAGTAGAGCAAGAACACCAATGTCTAAGTAATCGCGCCATGTAAAGCGCTTGGGAATTTCAAATAATTCTGAGAGTTCTAACATAGGTATCCTTTGCTTGTGGCTATGTCTTTGGCAACAGAAAATGGGTTAATTGCAAAGCCTGTGCGCAGGCGCGTACATCGTGCACGCGATGGTAAGCAATGCCTTGCCCTGCCAACAGACTTGTGGTCACAATGGTGGCTTTATTGCGCGCAGACATATCTTCCGGTGCTAGAGAGAGAAAACCGTGTAATACCGATTTCATGGAAATAGCAGCTAAAATAGGTCTGCCAAATTGGGTAAAAGCGGATATATTGCGCAAAATTTCTACGTTTTGTTCTAAATTTTTTCCAAAACCTATCCCCATGTCAAGGAGTATATGCTCTTCAGGAAGGCCTGCAGAGGTAAATCTATGTAATTGTTCTTCAAAAAAATGGAGCATGGGGCTTAAAATGCTGCCTTCTTGAATATTATTTTGCATGATATGCGGTCGTGCAAAGCTGTGCATAAGCACATAGCCGGGTTTGTACTGGGCTATAATGTCCAGCATGTCTGGCTCAAAGCGGCAGGCAGAAATGTCGTTGATGACCTCTACGCCAGCTTCCAAGGCAGCATGTGCTGTGTGTGCATGGTAGGTATCTATGGAAATAAAAGGGAAAGCAGATACCGTTTCTGATCCGCGTAATGCAAGCAAAGGGTGCACTACTGGGGCAAGGCGTTGCCATTCTTCTTGGCCGCTTAAGGGGGTGGCTCCGGGGCGCGATGATTCTGCCCCAAGGTCCAAAAAGGCGGCGCCATGGGCCCAAAGAGATTGCGCGTGAGCCAACGCTTTTTCTGGCGCGTCATACTGGCCCCCATCGGAAAAAGAGTCGGGGGTAATATTAACAATGCCGAATAAAGCGAAGGGGGAAGGCGTAAACACCTTTCCCCCCCGTAATGTCCATGAATGGTTTATCATGCGTCTTTTTTGAGTTCTTCTTTAGGGCTTGCATCGCCAGCGGCAGACGACTGCTCTGCTTGGTTTTGCGTGCTATTTTCCTTTGGCCCATCCTCTATATTGGAGGGTTGGTCCGCATGTTCTTGTGACGCTTGCGAGCCAAAGCTATGGGTATTGCTGGTTGTTACAGCCCCGTCCTCTTGACTTTCAAAGATAAAATCGTCTTGCGGTTCTTGTCCTTTTTTCTGTGGCTTTTGGCCTTTTAAGTCCAAAGGTGGCAAGGGTTTACCCTCAAGGATACTTTCGATATCGTCGCCGCTGATGGTTTCGCGTTCTAACAAAGCTTCAGCAATAGCATGAAGGTGCTTTATATTTTCTTCCAAAATTTCACGGCAGCGGTTACGGGCTTCGTTGACAATGCTTTTGACTTCATCGTCCACAAGGCGTGCAGTTTCTTCACTAAAGTTTTTATTTTGCACCCATTCGCGCCCAATGAAAACTTCTTCGCCGGTTTCGCCAATGGCAAGGGGGCCTAAGGCATCGCTCATACCCCATTCGCAGACCATTTTGCGGGCGGTGCGAGTAACTCTTTCAATGTCATTGCCGGCGCCGGTGGTGATATCGTCAAAGATCAGCTCTTCAGCCACACGTCCGCCCAGCAAGACCACCAACGTGTTCTTTAAATAGCCGCGAGAATAACCATGCCTGTCTTCTTCGGGCAGTTGCATGGTGACCCCAAGGGCGCGGCCGCGTGGGATAATGGTGACTTTATGAACAGGGTCTGTTTTGGGCAACATACGTGCTGCCAAAGCATGGCCTGCTTCGTGATATGCCGTAATACGCTTTTCTTCGTCAGAAAGAATCAAGCTACGACGCTCGCGACCCATGAGCACTTTGTCCTTGGCCCATTCAAAATGGCCCATGGTTAAGTGTTCATCGTTGGCTTTAGCTGCTTGTAAGGCCGCCTCATTGACCAAGTTTTCCAAATCGGCACCGGAAAAACCGGGGGTACCACGAGCCAAGGTATCAAGTTGCACATCATCACCCAAGGGGGTACGGCGTGTATGCACTTCGAGGATGCGGCGGCGACCCTGTAAATCGGGTGTAGGCACAATAACTTGACGGTCAAAACGGCCGGGACGCAAGAGCGCAGGGTCTAGTACGTCGGGGCGGTTGGTGGCCGCAATAAGAATAACACCTTCGTTGGACTCAAAACCGTCCATCTCAACCAACAATTGGTTGAGTGTTTGTTCGCGTTCGTCGTGTCCACCACCAAGGCCAGCGCCACGTTGGCGACCCACAGCATCAATTTCATCGATGAAGATAAGGCAGGGAGCGTTCTTTTTCCCTTGGGTAAATAAATCGCGTACGCGCGAGGCACCTACCCCTACAAACATTTCCACAAAGTCAGAGCCGGAAATAGAGAAAAAGGGTACGCCAGCTTCTCCGGCCACAGCGCGTGCCAGCAGTGTTTTACCTGTTCCGGGAGGGCCCACCAAAAGTACGCCCTTGGGAATGCGTCCGCCTAAACGAGTAAATTTTTTCGGATTAGATAAAAACTCTACGACTTCAGAAAGTTCTTCTTTGGCTTCGTCAACGCCGGCTACATCTTGAAAAGTAATACGGCTTTGTTCTTCGCTGAGCAAACGTGCCCGCGAACGACCAAAGCTCATGGCTTTGCCGCCGCCGCCTTGCATTTGACGCATGAAGAAAATCCAGACCCCAATGAGTAAAAGCATGGGGAACCAAGAAATGAGCAAAGTCATATACCAAGGCTGGTCTTCTAGGGGTTCAGCTTTGATACTGACCTTTTTTTCCATAAGGCGATTGACCAAACTGCCGTCCGGTGGTGCATAGGTTTGTACGTTTTTACCGCTAATACTATGCCCTATAAGGTTTTTTCCTTGGATGGTTACTTGAGTAATGTCACCACTGTCTACTTGTCGCAAAAATTCCGTATAGGAAATTTGTTGACTAGAGCTTTGTGGTTGTTGAAACATGTTAAACAGCATAACCATAGCTAGAGCAATAATGGCCCAAAGCGTGAGGTTGCGGGTAAATTGATTCACGTTTCCTCCGTGACTGTGTTGTATTGCTTTCGTATCTTCGTTATTTACTATATAATTATTCCCATATAGATACGTAACGTCAAGACACGTACTGTACAAAATAATACTGCTTTCATTTTTGACAATATCCGCGAGCAAAAGAAGGACTCTTTTTACACAAAAGAAGTGTTACTCACGGGGTATCAACGGCGTACTGTATAGGCTTTAGAGGAAAATTGCAAATGCTTCTCGGAAGAGAAAAATTTTGCACGACACTCTTAGAGACCTCTGCGCAATTAAAAAATCATGGATGCTTTGCTGTCCATTTGCCTAATTGCTCATTCTTCGCAAACGCAAACGCCTTCGACGCCCGTTGGGTGGCTGCTTCGTCGCTGCGCTCC
>CAYJHX010000144.1:0-5409 GCA_964369395.1 uncultured Desulfovibrionaceae bacterium | reverse complement strand
TCTTTCCCCGTACCTGTTTCCCCTTGAATAAGCACAGGGGCATCGCTTTGAGCAACAATTTTTGCCAAGTTTACGGCATCCAAAAAACTACGGCTTTCACCCACAAGAGAATCAAAGGTATACGTGGGGCGCAGTCCGCTCACGGCATTTACAATATTAATCATCTGCTGCCTTTCTGTCATATGTAATAAGGCACCAAACGCATTATCTTGCGAACTACCAATGGGGGTAAGCGAAAGCACATAGCGTGAGCTTACGCCATGAATCATACATAAGGTTTCGCGTTCTGTGAAGGCCGCTCCTGAAGTCACAAAGGGGCTTATTTTGAATTTGCTACGCAAAAGCTGATCAATATTTTTTTCCCCAGCTAAAACCTCATGTTCTTGCGTATCAGATAAACCCAGCATACTGCGTGCATTTTTATTCATACGCATGATGCAGCCATTGGTATCAAGGGCCACCACGCCGCGCCCATCCATTTCGATGAGGCTATCTAAAAAATGATTGTGCACCAAGGCTTCTTCAGTTTTACGTGCTTCAAAAAATTGCAATTGCACATTGGCAGCAGCTTGCACCAACAAGCCAATGGTATGACTTTGCATGGTTTCCTTAAGGCCTGTCATGGAAATCACGCCGATAAGCTTATCTTGATGATTAAAAACAGGCGATGCGGCGTTAACATAATCCCGTGAAGCATGGGCCCATGTATCGGTAGAAGCAAGCACTACAGGTCTTTGTTCCGACAAAGCCATGGTCATAGAAGAAGTGCCTGCCGTTTCTAAAGTCCATTGATATCCCGGTACACAGTTGCGTGTGGCGTAGTAGTCAAGCATGCGTTCATGCCCATGCACTTCTAAAATATACCCCTCATGGGTAGCAATACACATGGCATAGCACGATTCAATGAGCAGCTCATGTAAAATAAGTAATTGTTGCGCTATGCTATGTAAAAAGTGTGCATTTTCATGGCGTAATTGCTGTAATTGCTGGGGAGACAAACAATGCCTTGCATGCACCTGGACGCGATCTTTGCTGACGCCAAATTGTGCAGAAGCGTTATTACATCGCTCTATCATGGCACAGCGTTCTTGTTCACTTGGAAGGGTTAAAATCATACATCTCTATCCTTACAGTACATCTTTGTATACTTTTGTTACAGTTGCGTAACAAAAGTATACACATTTGTAAAGCTTTGCATGTGTATTTTTTCACTTAAATGAAATGATAGCCTTTTTATATTGGCATGCATATTGCTGTAGTGGCACTGTCTTTGCGCAAAGACTTTGGTAGTTGCTTTTTCAATGACTTGCCACAGCCAACATACACACGCGAGCTTGGCAAGTGCAAATGTATTATTTAAAGGACTTTTTTTGATGCAAAACAATACTTCGGAAAAGAAAAAATGTTGGGCCATCCTTGGCGGTGGTAATGGCGGACAAGCTTTAGCTGGACACTTATCAATGATGGGCTTTACCACTCGTCTTTATGATATTTTTGAAGCAACTACAAACAAAATTACAGAATTAGGCGGCGTGCACCTTGAAGGCGCCGTGGTGGGCTTTGGTGAAGTTGAACATGCTTCAACCGATATTGAAAAAGTTTTGGAAGGCGCTGATCATATCATGATTACAGCTACAGGCTTAGCTCACGCTCCTTTGGCTAAACAATGCGCTCCCTTATTAAAAGATGGGCAACATGTTATTTTGCATCCCGGAGACCATTTTGGCGCCATTGAATTTAAAAGCATTTTGGAAAAAGAAGGTTGCACAGCCGATGTGACTATTTCTGAAACCAATAGCCTGATTTACGCTTGCCGCGCTCTTGAGCCAGGCCGTGTACAAATTTATGGTGTAAAAACCGAATTGCTTATTGGCACCCTACCTGCCAATAAGGGCGCAAAAGCATTAGAACTTATTCAAGAAATTTTCCCCCAAGTTATTCCTGCCAAAAATATCATTGAATCAAGCCTTGCCAATACCAACGCCGTATTACACCCCGGCCCCTCCGTGCTTTGCACAGCTCTTATTGAGTCTCGCCACGATTGGGAATACTACAAAGAAGGCTTTACCCCTTCCATTGGTGCCTATATGGAGCGTCTTGACCAAGAGCGCATGGAGCTTTGCAAAGCCTTTGGTATTGAAATGGACACCATTGTACAATGGTATAAGTCTGCTTATGGCGTAGATGCCACAACCTTAAGTGAAGCCACATACAACAATCCTTCCTACGAAGGCATTTCTGGCCAAAAACGCATTGACACACGCTATATCATTGAAGATATCCCCATGGGCCTTATCCCCATGATTGAACTTGGTAAACTTGTGGGTGTAAAAACACCGCACATGGAAGCCATTGTAAACCTTGGCATGTTGCTTATACCAGCAGAAAAGTTCCCCCCTGCACGTAACTTCGAAAACCTCGGACTTGGCGGTATTAACTACGAGCAATTTATGAAATACGTAGAAACAGGTGAAAAACCATAATTTGTTATTTTAGTATATAACCAAGGTTTTGGCCATAGCTATGGCTCAAAACCTTGGCTTTTACAGTGGAGGTTCTAGGTGTTTTTTAAATATGCCCTTACAATTTTAATTAGCATAGTAGCCATAATGCAATTTGCCCAAGTTGTTATTCGCTATGTTTTGCAAATTCCTTTTTCCGGCCTTGAGGAAATTCTCGTTTACCCCACCCTATGGCTGTACATGATCGGTAGTATCAACGCATCGCGCACAGATACACAAATTACTGCCAACGTTCTTGAAATTTTCTTAAAAACCGATAAACAGCGTTTAATCTTACAAAGCATAGCCTATTTTGCCAGTAGCGTTGTGGCCCTATGGCTCACCTATTGGGCATGGGATTACGAAAACTACGCTCGTCGCGTCTGGAAAGAAAGTCCCACGCTGTATATTCCCACCTATTTGGCTGAAGTTTCACTTTTTGTAGGGCTTGTATGTATGAGTTTTTATGCTTTGTTCTACTTTGTAAAAACGCTTAAGCAAATACAACAACTGCCTAAGGCCTAAGGAGATATAAAAATGATTGAAATTGCAATATTATCCTTGGTTGTACTGGTTGTTTTATTATCCATAGGTGTGCCCTTGCCTTACTGTTTTGGCGGGGGGCTTATGTTTATGTTCTTTGCGGGCGATGTTACCATGAAGGGCAATATGCTTTGGGGCTTTGGCCAATTAACAAACCCTGTACTTCTCTGTATCCCCCTCTTTGTATTTGCCGGCGCCATCATGAGTGAAAGTGGCATTGCCAGCAGCTTATTACGTTTTGTAAACCTTTTCATAGGTAGAGTACGTGGTGGCCTTGGTGCCGTAAGCATTTTTACTTGTACCCTTATTGGAGCCATCTCTGGCAGTGGCCTTACCGGCGTTGCCGCTGTGGGCCCTTTACTTATTCCAGAAATGGTGCGCAAAGGCTACCCTCGTGGCTATGCTACAGCCTTGGTGGTAAACTCTTCTGTACTCGGTTTACTTATTCCGCCAAGCGTTACCATGATCATTTATGGCTGGGTAACAGATACCTCCATCCTTGCTTCTTTCTTGGCCACAGTAGGGCCTGGTTTGCTTATTGCCTTACAGCTGACCATTGCAAACTTTATCATCAGCCGTAAATTCCCTCTGGTACTGGACGAAGCCAAAAGCAAAGCAGAATTCTTTGCAGAAGCCACACGTACCACAGGAAGAGCTGTCCCTGCCATCTTGATGCCTATTATTATTTTGGGCGGTATTTACGCAGGTGTTATGACCCCCACAGAAGCCGCGGCTGTGGCTGTATTGTATGCCATTCCTGTGGGTGTATTATTTTACAAAGGGCTTACCTTTAAAAACTTCTTGAGCAGTGCGGAATCTTCAGCCACGGCAGTAGGTTCCATCATGATTATGATTATTTTCAGCTTGATGTTAAGCCAAGTATTCGTTATGGAAGACATTCCGCAAACCATTGTGGAAAGCATCTTTTCTGTGACGGAAAACCGCGTTCTCTTGCTTATTTTAATCAATATTTTACTCTTTTTAGTGGGTATGGTGGTTAATGACATCACAGCCATTATCCTTATTGCCCCACTTCTGCTTCCTTTAATGACGGCTCTTGGCATTAGCCCCATTCATTTTGCCGCCATTATGGGCGTAAATACAGCCATGGGCGGTGTTACGCCACCCTACGCCAGTATTTTGTATCTTGGCATGCGTATAGGCAATGCCTCCTTTACAGAAGTTGTTCCCTATGCCATGACGTTTTTGTTATGTTCATATGTGCCTACATGCTTCTTAGTATCCTTTTGGCCAGAGCTATCTTTATTCCTGCCAAGCCTTTTGGGCTATTAAGTGGAATAGGGAACGTTTGTGCATATAGTCATTCACTTTTAACCATTGGAGAAACGAGAGATGAAGAAGTTTTCTAAATTATGCGTGGCAACTGTTGCCATTATGGCTTGTCTTGCAGGCCAAGCCCAAGCAGAAACCCTTAAATTATCGCACGTACGCCCCAAAGGCACCCCCATTGACGTAGATTTAACAAAACTTGCCAGTGATGTTGAAGCAGCTACCAATGGCAAATTGAAATTAAAACTGTACCCAGCCAACGCTTTGGGAGACTATACCGTTGTACAAGAACGTGTAGGCATTGGCGCTGTAGACATGTCCTGTCAGCCCACAGCCACCAGTGCTGAAAAACGTTTTATGCTTATGCTTTTCCCTTACTTAGTAAAAGATTGGGCTCAAGCAGAAGCCAACTTTAAAACCGGCTCTAACTTGCGTAAAGCTTTAGACGAATTGTTTGCTAAGCAAGGTATCACCTTACTTGCCACCTACCCCGCATACTTTGGCGGAGCTGCTTTTGCTAAAGAACCAACCAACCCCACCAGCGTTACTGAAAACAAAAAATCTAAAATTCGTATTCCTGCTTGGAAGAGCATGGACTTAATGGCCACGAACTTTGGTTATCAAACAGCACCATTGCCTTATTCTGAAGCTTTTGCCGCTTTACAAACAGGTGTTGTGGACGGTGCCATGGGCTCTGGTGCAGAAGGTTACTATTCTGCTTTCCGCGATGTAACGAAGTTCTACATTCCTTTAAATACTCACTTTGAAGCATGGCATCTTATCATCAATACCGAAAAGTTTGAAAGCTTAGACGCCGCTGAACAAAAGGCTCTTAGAGACGCTGCTTTGGCCTTTGAACAAGCTCGCTGGAAAGTGGTTGCCGATGCTCAAACCGAATACGAAAATAAGCTTGAAGCCGGCGGCACAAAAATTATCCGCTTAACACCTGAGCAATTAGACGCTTTTGCAAAAGTTGCTCGCGAAAAAGTATGGCCTGAAATCATGAGTGATATTGGCAAAGAATGGGCTGAAGGTGTTTTAAAGCAAATGCAATAACACGTATTTCTTTTCTATT
>CAYJHX010000143.1:0-5415 GCA_964369395.1 uncultured Desulfovibrionaceae bacterium | reverse complement strand
CAGCATAGCCAATAAGCACATACCCTTTAGCGTCAATACCGGGGAAGTTTTCTGATACAAAAGTATCCATAGACTTTTCTGCGCCGGTAACAATTTCACCCACAAAATTTTCTATGGTGTTGGGGGGCACATGAAAACCCACATACTGACTCAAAGAAGGCGCCGTATACACCACAAACACTTGGGCGTGGGTAAGTTTGGCAAGCATAATGGTATATTCAGCAAGGGTCTTACTATGATCGGATAAATCCACAGCACAAAGAATCTTCTTAATGTCTCTCATAATGCATCTCCCTTTTTCGGAAAAGACCGCCTTCCTCCAGAAAACATCCTCAAAGCATACGACGGTAATTCCATAAAAAATTAAACAAAAACCCATTCAACTCTGTATTGAGACTAGCGTATTTCTCCGCAATAGACAAGTCCCTTATTTGTAGATATGTCTTTCCTTGGTGAAACAAAAAACTCACAAAGAATCTTTGAACAATTATTTTTACCTGCAAAATTTCATACAAATGGACAAAAGAGTACGACTTTTCAACAATGGATTCTATAAAGCATATATCAAGCTTACGGAAAATTTTTCCTCTAAATTTTTTCTAGAGTCAATAATATTGCGCAGTTAAAAAAACATACTCCCTTGGCAAGATTTTTGCACGTTATTTAGCACTAACGCCAAGGTTGGAGGCGCTATGAATATACGCACCGAACAAATCGGAGCCTTACTCTCGCAACAAGAGCTTAACGCAAAAAAGTCTGTCGCCCAAAAAAATGGCGATAATACTGGGTTTGCGGCGGCCTTTGCAGAGCAGGCAGCCCTTGGTGACGCAGGAAGTGGCGTACAAACGCCGGTTTCTGTACCTCCGGTACAGACCAGTATTGTACAACAATTGCTTTTGAGTGGGGTGGAAAATATTTCCGCACCACAAACAACGAATGCAGCATCTACGGAACAAGCTTTAGATCAAGCCTCTGGCGCCTTAGATATGTGGGATTCGTATGCTCAAAAGCTGCGTACGCCGGGCGGTGAAGGAAATTTGCGCGATGCCTACTCTCTTTTAGAAGGTATCGAATCGCAAGTGTCTACGCTCAAGGCGCAAAATAAAGACGCCCTAGAGCAAAACCCTGACTTGGCGAATCTTGTCAATGAACTTGAAATCATGAGCACCACCGAGAAAATTAAATTTAATCGTGGTGATTATGTCTAGCAAGTGACAAGGTTTTCCGTAAAAACGCCGTTCTTTGGGATGGCGTTTTTTTTTTGCCTAAAATAGGCGCACATACACTTGCAAGCAAAACGAAAACTTTTTCACAAAAATTTTGAACATACTCATATTTTTATCATATTCCTACAAATGGAGACCTCTGCGCAATTAAAAAATCATGGATTGCTTCGTCGTTGCCCTCCTCGCAATGACTTGGTATTACAAAGAAAGTCATTGCGAGCGAAGCGAAGCAATCCATGTGTTTTAATGTTTTTTAGAATTATGCAGAGGTCTCAAATTACTAAAAAAGTATACCATCTGGAAAAAAGATTTTCTCTGCGAAAATAATGCATGTTTCTGATATTCACCTAGGCCAAACAACACGCCTGATAAAGCAAATTACACTTTTTGAACAGTCAGATAAGAGAATTGCCTTTGTGTGTGAATTCTGTTACCTTGCAAGAGAATGTAGAGTTTTTTATAAAAAAGTGAAAAATTCTGGGGGCATATATGAAATTCGATTTAGACCAAAAAAATAACGCCGATGACGATATTATTGACCTCACAGATATTATCGAAAAAGGCAACGCGCCTACACAAAGCGCGGCAGCACCAAATGCTACTATAGATACCGCTTTAAGTGACCTTGGCAACAGCCCCACAGCGCCAGATTTATCTGCCATGGGCGATGTAGACCTTGACGCACTTCTCGCGCAGATGGACAGTGATGGTGGCTTTTCGCATTTAGAAAATGATATGCCTCAAGAAGAGTTTAGGGCGCTTGGTAATCCTGCCCCTGAGGCGGCAGACGCACCAGATTTATCTGACGTAGACGCTTTATTGGCCGAAATGGATATGCCTCCCCAACCCGATGTTGCAACCCCTCCTGCAGCTTCAGCTAGCTCTCAGGCCGATGACGATATTGATGCCATGCTTGCGGGTATGCTCGATAGCCCTGCGGCACAACCAGTAGCGGCACAGCCTACGCCTGCGGCACAACCCGTAGCTCCTGCACCTCAAAACGCTCCCCTTCCTGCAGAAGATCCTGATATTTCTGACGACTTGGATGCTCTTTTTGAGAGCATGCTTGATGATACGCCTCCGGCAAAATCGGCAGCGCCAACACAGCCACAAGCCGCCCCTGCAGAAGATGTTGTGGACGATATGGACGCTCTTTTAAAAGATGTGCTTGGCGAAAGCACCATTTCTGCCGCCGACGTGGCCGCAAGCCTCGTTCCTAAACATGAGCAAGGCCAAGAGCTTTCTTTTGAAGATGTAGCACAAGCGGTAGTAGCTCCCCAAACACCCCCAAAAGCCACTGAACCGCTTGCAGAACCCAATTTTGACTCTTTAGGTGCGGAACTTGACGCCATTTTAAATGATGATACTACGCCGCAATCTCCAAACTTTGACGATGATTTAGAAGCTCTTCTTAATGCTGAGCCTGCCCCCAAAACTCCAAGTCTTGATGACGATTTAGACGCTATTCTTGGAGCCAGCGAAAAAGAAGTTACCGCGACGCCCGAGCCTGATTTTTTTGCCGCCGATGACAATGACAACGTGCGCGCCATGGCAGCCAACATTGTGGCCCAAGCCGAGCAAGAAGAAGTGCAGGAATTTGATACACCTGTAGCCCAGCCGTCTGCGGCCATGCCTGTAGACGCACCTGAGGCAACCGCTATGGCAGCGGCAACAGCTGTGGCGGCGCAAGGCGTTGCAGATTCTACTGCCCCTGCCCCAAGCTTGTATGACGATTCGCGCCTGCAAAGTTTAGAAGAACGCATGCATATGCTAGAAGAAAATACGGCTTTACGCTTTGACGATGTAGAAAAGCAAATAAGCCTTTCTGCCGCTGGCGACGAAAACGCATTGCAAGGCATACAAGAAAGCCTCGCTACGCAAGAGCAAAAATTAACAAACCTTGAGGCGCAAAGCCAGCAAGCACAAGAAGCACAAGAAAAAAATGCTGCGATGCACGACTCCCTGAGCATTCACGCCCAAGCCTTAGAAAAATGCACAGAAGAGGTGCAAGCCTTACAAGAAAAAATGGCCGCGCATCAGGCCTCTTTAGAAGCCTTACAGCAATCTGCCCCTACTGAAACGCAAACACAACAAGGCAATCAAGAAGAGCAGTTGCAGCAGGTGCAGACAAGCCTTGCCACTCAAGAAGAAAAAATCACGCAACTAGAAGCGCAAAATATGGCCATAAGCCAAGAAGCGCAAGATAGCCAAACAGCTTTGCATGCCGCACTTGAAGAACATACAGCCAAGCTTGCCGTCTTTGAGCAAAAACTAGAAAGCGCCACTACAAATGCAGAGGGCTCTACCAACGCTTCGGAAGACATAAGCATGAGCTCTGAAGCCCTTAAAGCCATGGAAGAAAAAGTTCGTCTCTTGGAAACCGCCGCCACCGAAGCGGTTGAAAGAGAAAACACCATGAAAGAGATTGTAGCAACACAAGTGACCAAGCTAGAAAACTCAGTACAAGCTGCTGTAAATGCTGTAAAAGAGCAAGCTCCTCCCAGCGGCGCCAGCGCTGAAGATATTACCGAAGCCAAACACCGCGCAGATGCCTTACAAGCAAAGGTAGACGAACTAGAAGCAACCAAACAACAGCAAGAAAACACCATACAACAACTCCAAGGTACGGTAAGCGACTTAGAACAACGCTTGCACGCCCTTGAAGAACATCTAGACGTCAACTTAGAAAAAATGGCTGCCACCGCTGCCGCCAAGGTTTTACGCGAAGAAATTATGGCTTTGCTCAGCGAAGGATAAAAAAGCATACATATTTAAAGGATGGGGCGGGGGTTTGTACTTTCGTTTCGTCTCCCGCCCGGCACAGCCCATCGGGGGCCAAGGCCATTCCCCTAGTGGCGGGTTTTTTTCAAGAAAGAATGGTTTATAGAGGCTCCTATGGAAAAATTGCAAAAAGAAGCATTACAAGTTGCCAAAGAATTGGTAGCTAAGTTCATTGAAACACGCACCATCTCTCCGGGAAACTTTGCAGAAACATTTCCTGCTGTCTATAAAGTAGTATTAGAAACCATTACCCAAGAAAGCACCAAAGAATAGAGAATACCGTTGGAAGCAAGTACGCAAAAAGAACAAGAAAAAGCCCATGAAAAAGCAGTATCCTCCATGTTTGGACGTATTGTTTCATGGTATGATTTATTAAACACCCTTCTCTCATGCGGTATTGATAAGCTATGGCGCCGCAGGTTAGTACGCGAAGTTCGCCTTGGCCCTACAGGACGTGTGCTCGATTTGGCCGCCGGCACCTTAGACGTGTCCTTAGCCATTCGCAAGCGCTACCCACAAGCTACTGTTCCGGCTCTGGATTTTTGCCCTCCTATGCTCTTGCAAGGGCGCAAAAAATTACGCGGCGCCAATGCACGCAGTATCTGGCCTGTGGCCGCCGATGCCAAGCGTTTACCCCTGCCGGACAATAGCGTAGACTGCGTCACCATTGCCTTTGGCATACGCAATGTTTTACCACGCCATGAAGCACTGGCAGAAATGCATCGCGTCCTTGTGCCCGGTGGCAGAGTATGCATTTTAGAGTTTGGATCGGGAAAAAATAGAATTTGGGGTGGCGTGTATAATTTTTATTTACGCACCGTCTTGCCACGCGTGGGGAAAATATTTTCCAAAGATTCCAAGGCTTACACCTATCTGGCTGACACCATCACCTCTTTTCCGTCAGCCCTTGAACTAGAAGAAGAAATGCGTAGCGCTGGCTTTCAATGCGCATGGCACATTCCCCTCACATCAGGCATTGTCTGCTTGCATATAGGGGAAAAGGCGCGCTAGTACTTCGGTTGTTGGAATAACGCTTGGCGTGGGTCCTACGCGACATACACTATCGCAAAAGTTACCTAGCTTTTTCAACCATCGGCACAAAATACATGGGCTGTTCAAAAAGTATCGGATACAAGGCAAGCGAAGCTTTTTTCTTGAAGCATAGGACTCTTCTGGTCCATGCTGAAAGAAAAAACAAGCTTAACGCCGCAGACGATGCTTTTTCAACCATCGGCACAAAATACATGGGCTGTTCAAAAAGTATCGGATGCAAGGCAAGCGAAGCTTTTTTCTTGAAGCATAGGACTCTTCTGGTCCATGCTGAAAGAAAAAACAAGCTTAACGCCGCAGACGATGCTTTTTCAACCATCGGCACAAAATACATGGGCTGTTCAAAAAGTATCGGATG
>CAYJHX010000142.1:0-5435 GCA_964369395.1 uncultured Desulfovibrionaceae bacterium | reverse complement strand
AAATCTCAACTAAGAAATGGCTCTCGGCTGTTGGCGCAGCGTGCCGCTTCGAGTTTCTCTCAACGGCGGAAAGGGAATATGTACGAAAGTGAGCCTGCCGTCAAGTATTATTTTACTTTCTTTTGAAAGTAGTTTACGGTTTATTTCTAACACATAAGAATTACTTTAGTATTTTTTCTTTTGTCGAGGTAATACTGTGAAAAAAATGTGTATCATTCATGCTAATTGTCAAGGCGACAGTCTGTATTTTCTGCTCTCTGCCACGCCAGCTTTTACACAAAAGTTTACCATAGTTAAATATACAAACCATTTACAAGAAAGCATAGACAAAAACACGCTAAAGAAGTGCGAACTTTTTCTCTACCAACATCTTGATGAACAATGGGAAGAACTCGCCAGCAAACGTATTCTTGAACAAATTTCTGGGCACGCGCAAAGCCTGCGTATCCCCAATATGTTTTTCAATGGTTATTGGCCGTTGTGGACCAATAAAACCACCATGGCCTATGGCGATATATTGCTTGAAGAATTGTATGAACGCGGTCTGTCTTTTCACGAAATTCTACACCTTTACACGCGAGGAAACTTAGAAACTAAACTTGATTTAGACGCCTTGCGCTTGATTTCACGGCAAAAAGAAGAAGCCAAAGAGGAAGGTTTGCTTTTCCCCACTCTCCCCCTTATTGAGAATCTTTGGCGCGAAGAGCAATTATTTTATACTGTTAATCACCCTGCTCCGCGTTTATCTTTATACGTGGCTGACAATGTCTTGCAGTTTTTAGGATTGGGTACTGTGCCAGATTCCATACGCCGTCTTTTTTCTGCGCACAAAGAAGAGTTTATTCAACCCATTCACCCTCAAGTGGGACAAAAATACAACCTGCCTTTCGTCACGCCTGAACGCCTTTATCCTGTGTACGGGCAAGATATGACCTTTCAGCAATATGTGGCCGCGTATGTAAATTGCCGCTTGCAAAGTGGCCCCGATGCCATTACTGATTTTATAGTCTACCTCCATCTTTTAACGGAGCGTTCCAAAAAACATGGCTAACTCAAAAAAATACTTTGTGGTTCGCGCTTCGGGCGGCCTTTCCAATCGTTTGCAAGCTATCCTTGGCGGTATTGCCTATTGCCTTTTAACTGGCAGAACCCTTTGTATAGATTGGCGTGATGGCCTTTATTCCGACGATTTTTCCAATGTATTCCCCCTCTGGTTTCAAATTAACGGGGTGTCCACCGCCACCTGTGATGAAGTTTTAGCAAATTTTACCACTGGTGCTGCCGTTTTTCCTTCATTTTGGCAAGAATATTTGCCCGATGCTGTGGCTGTAGAATACCTTTTTGCCAATAACGAGCACATGGCGCAACATAGCAAAACCGCATATAATTTTCACCAGATGGCTCTGTTAGGTCTTGAAAACCTTCGAGCAAAAGATGCCGAAGCCGCCCCCATATTGGTCTATTGGGGATGGGATTTACAAGGAATAAACAGCCTCGCCCCTTTGCTACAACAAGCCTTTCCTGAATATGCCGAAAAAGACATTGTAGCCTTACAGCGTGCTGTGCTTCAAAAACATATTCTTCCCGCACAAAGCGTGCAGCAAGAAGTGCAAGCATTTTACCAAGATCATTTTCACACAGCACCTTACTCCGCGTCATACCTAAATAAAGCCCCCATAGGTATTCATATTCGACACAGCGATTTGCAAAGCCCCCTGCCACGCATGCTTGCAAAATTACAAGAAGTATATCAAGACGGAGATGCTATTTTTCTTTGCACCGACAATGTCTTAGTGGAAAAAATGGTGCAACGCCTCTACCCACATTGCGTCACACGCACCAAAACATTTCAAGGGGTAAATGTACCCTTACACTGTTATGTGGAGGGTATAAGTAATGTGCAAAAAGGCTTTGATGCCGTAGTAGAAATGCTCTTGCTCGCACAGTGTCGGCAGATTATTTACTATGCCCCTTCCTCTTTTTCACGTATTTCCTTACTCTATAGCCATTTGGGCCCCGCGCAGATTCATGCAGTGCCCAAACATGAATAACGTATGCTAACTTTTACTCACACAGAAGGCAGAGTAACGCTTCGTTTGCGCATGCTCTTCATGGGACAAGATATTTGTATATTGCTTGATGGCGGGGAAAAACCGCATATGGGTGCTTTAACTACAGCTTATGCCCAAGGTACAGAGCATATTTGCCTGCCCGGACACAGAGAAGACATCTTAGCACAAAAAGTGGCGACAAAAATACAAAAAACAAGGTCTTGCACAGTGACCTGCCTTTGCGGTATACATATTCCAGACATTACCAAAGACGAGATTGCCTTAGTCTATAAAATAGCAGATATTTTGCTCCATCGCTGTTTGCAACACCTATAAAAGTGCACGCAAAAGACTTGCCTAGAACAACATAAAAGATTATTTGCACAGTCGACATATTTTTATTACAAGCAAAGAGCTAAGATATGCTCCATCTTTTATCGGTACGTCTTTACACACTTGGAACTTTGCTTAGGAGAGTACATGGTCACCCCTAATACACTTCCCCTTGTTTCAGAATCAACTGAAATCATAGATCAACGTAGCAGAGCCATGCTCGACAGCATGCCTATGGGAGCTACCTTCTGGCGTGAAGATCGTACACTTCTTGCCTGCAATTTAGCTATGGCAAAACTGTTTGACATGGAAAACGAAGAAGAGTTTATACAGAATTTTCAAAGCTTTTTACCTGAGCTTCAACCCGACGGACGCAATACCCGCGAAGTTATGTTAGAAAACTTTGCTAAGGCTCTTACCGAAGGCAAAGTGGTGAGCGAGTGGGAACATTGCAAAGCCGATGGCACCCCCATGCCTTGCGAAATAACTCTTATTCGTATTATTATTCAAGAAGAAACTAGCATTGTTGGTTATATCAAAGACTTGCGCGAATTAAAAGCAAGCCAAAAAGAGACACAGCTGGCTCAAGCGCGTAACCAAATCATGCTGGACTCTCTGCCCCTCTGCGCCAATTTTTGGAGTAAAGACTTTGAAAATCTCGCCTGCAACCAAGCGGCTGTGCGGCTTTTTGACCTTGAAAACAAGCAAGAATATTTAGACAAGTTTCACCAGCTTTCCCCTGAGTATCAACCCGATGGAAGATTGTCTTCCGTAGCAGCAGGCTTGCATATTGTGGAAGCTTTTTCCGAAGGCCTTAGTAAATTTGAATGGATGCATCAAAAGCTCAATGGAGAGCCTATTCCTGCTGAAATTACGCTGATTCGCTGCACCTTAGATGATGAAGATTTTGTGGTGGGCTACACCCAAGATTTGCGCGAAATAAAAGCTAGCCAAAAAAGCGCCAAACTTGCTGAAGAACGTACACAGCTTATGCTAGACACCATGCCCTTGTGCGCCAATTTTTGGAGTACAGACTTGCAAAACCTAGCCTGCAACGCAGAAGCCGCACGACTTTTTGACCTTAAAGATACGCAAGAATATTTGGATAAGTTCCACCTACTTTCGCCAGAATATCAACCTAGCGGCACGCTTTCTTCTGTGGCGGCTCAAGCGCACATTACGCGCGCTTTTAATGAGGGCTATGATAGATTTGAATGGTTGCACCAAAAGCTTAATGGAGAACCCATTCCTGCTGAAATCACCCTCATTCGCAGCACACTCAATGAAGAAACCGTGGTTATGGGCTATACTCAAGACTTGCGTGAAATCAAGGCCAGTCAAGAAATTGTCAAACAAGCCGAAATGCGCAATCAGCTTATGCTAGACTCTTTCCCCATGGGCGCCAATTTTTGGGATGCCGATATGCAGCTGGTGGACTGCAATCTAGAAGTAGCGAAGCTTTATGGTTTTGCAAGTAAAGAAGAATATCGAAATAACTTCACTTCCGTTTTGCCAGACGTTCAGCCTGACGGGCGACCTTCTATAGAGGTAGTGGCGGCTTGGTTGCAAAAAGCTATGACCACAGGCTATGAACGTTTTGAATACATGTGCATCGTACCCCAAACGCAAGAACCCCTCCCTGTAGAAGTGACTGTTGTGCGTATTATCCACGAGGGTAGGTTTGGCGCCATTTCTTATGTGCGTGATTTACGTGAGTTTAAAGCCATGCTCAAAGAAATTCGTGAAGCAGAAGAAGATCTGCGCAAAGCTAAAGATTTGGCAGAACAAAGCACCAAGGCCAAAAGCGAATTTCTTGCCAATATGAGTCACGAAATCCGTACGCCCATGAACGGCATTTTAGGACTTTTGCACTTGCTTAAAGGAACAGCCTTACAAGAAGGGCAAAAAGAATATGTGGAAAAAACTCTCTTTTCTGCCAACAACTTGCTACGCATCATCAACGATATTCTCGATTTCTCCAAAATTGAAGCAGGCAAACTAGAAATTGAAGCAACCCCCTTTACCTTGCAACATATTTTCAAAGAAATCAGCAATCTTTACGCCGTTCCCATTGAAGATAAAGGGCTTACATTAGAATTAGAAAATAGTGACAGCGATGTCAAAGTGCTCTTGGGCGATTCTTTACGTCTTAAACAAGTGCTCTTTAACCTTATCAGCAATGCTATCAAGTTTACCGGTCAGGGAAAAATTTCTCTAAAAGTGCATATGCTCTCTCGCGAAGCACATGCGGTGTCCTATCAATTTTCTGTACGCGATACCGGCATTGGCCTGAGCAAAGAACACATGGACAAACTTTTTTCCGCTTTTTCGCAAGCCGATTCTTCTGTTACGCGTAAATATGGCGGTACCGGTCTTGGCCTTGCCATTTCTAAAAGCATCGTAGAAATGATGCACGGGCAAATGTGGGTAGAAAGCCAACTAGGTGAGGGCACTACCTTTTTCTTCACAGCCACCTTTGAATTGAGCGATGAAAGCGAACTTACTTCCTTCTTAGAAAAAGAAAACGGGCAAAGCCTTAGTGCTGTGACAGAAGGGGGACATGAACATGGGCATTTACTCTTGGTAGAAGATAATGAAATCAACCAACTTATTGCCGAAGAACTGCTCACATCGGTGGGCTATACCCTTGAAATTGCCAACAATGGGCAAGAAGCTTTAGATATGCTGGCAAAAAAAGATTTTGACCTTGTGCTTATGGATATTCAAATGCCCATCATGGATGGCCTTACCGCCAGCCAAGAAATTCGCAAATTGCCTCAATTTGCACATCTGCCCATTGTGGCCATGTCGGCCCATGCCATGACGGGGGATAAAGAAATAAGCATTGCCAATGGGATGAATGATCATATTACCAAGCCCATTGTACCAGAAGTGCTCTATAGCACACTGCGGTATTGGTTAGAGCAAGGCAAGCAGCAATAACAGGCTGTTAAAAAAGGGCAGTCGGCTGATAAAGAACAATCTATATTTCAACTCCTTAATATATAAAGGGTTTCCAAAGGGGATTATCCCCTTTGGCGGTGGGCTTGG
>CAYJHX010000141.1:0-5443 GCA_964369395.1 uncultured Desulfovibrionaceae bacterium | reverse complement strand
TGCGTTAAGCCTTGTTCGGCAGCAAATTTGCGCGACACCAACACTTGGTTGGCAGAGTCGATATCTTTGGGCGGCGTAAAGTGATCCATAACAAAAACCACTTTATCTTTATCAAACACTTTTTTGGCACCCATGCCTTGAAAAGATTTGATGGCCAAAGGCGCTGTGATATCATTGGCAAGCACCAAGGATAATTGACAGCGCACTATTTGCCCTATTTCCTTAATGTCTTGGTCAGTGTGTTTTTGCAAAATTTTCTGTGCTAAGGTATGTGCCATACAATTGTCTCCCATGTCCCCATGTTTCTCGAAAAGCCTAGGAAAAAGATTTTCCTAGGCTAGGTTATTTATTTACTATTTCGTTGTGTCTTAACAGCCTACTACAAAACTACAGAATTATCATCCCCACAAGAGATTTTTGAAATATTGTTTCTCTTAACGGTGTAGTACATTTACGGTGCTATTCATTACACTCGCGTTCTTTCTTAGCCAAACGGTTCAATGCGTTCACATAGGCACGCGCAGAAGCCACAGTTATATCCGGATGCGCCCCGCGACCCACGGCACAAATATTAGAAACAGTATCACAAATACGCACAGTTACTTCGCCTTGAGCATCGGTACCACCGGTAATGGCATTGACCACATACTGTTGCAACTCTGGTTTTCTGTTCACAATTTCGCTGATGGTATTGAGCAAAGCATCCACAGGCCCCACGCCAAAACCAGCGGCACTTTTTTGTTCGCCGTCCACTTCCATAACCACCGCTGCCGTGGGAGGAATATCTTGAGTGGAAGAAGAGCTAATACTGGCATGAATAAGGCGGTAGCGGTCTGGAATGCGATAAATTTCTTCTAACACCAAGGCAACCAAATCTTCATCGTGTACGGTTTTCTTCATATCAGCAAGATTTTTCACCGCAGTAAATACTTGATTAATTTGTTCTTCTTCTAAGGTATAGCCAAGACTTTGCAATTTAGAAGATACAGCATTGCGTCCGGAATGTTTGCCCAACACCAAATCACTGGTGGTACGGCCTACAGATTCTGGCGTCATAATTTCATAGGTTTCGCGATTTTTCAGCATACCGTCTTGGTGAATACCCGATTCGTGCGCAAAGGCATTTCCGCCGATAATGGCTTTATTGGGCGGAATGGGCACACCAATGGTCATGGAAAGCAAACGACATGCAGGATAGAGCTGTTCGGTATTGATATTGTTTTCAAAGCCGTAATAGTCTTTGCGCACACGCAAAGCCATGGCCACCTCTTCTAAGGAGGCGTTACCTGCACGCTCTCCAATACCGGCAAGGGTTACTTCTACTTGACGTGCGCCTGCTCGCAAAGCAGCCAAGGTGCTGGCCACGCCCACGCCCAAATCATTATGCGTATGCACACTAAAAATGGCTTTATCGCTATTGGGGGTATTTTCGATAACATAACGAATAAGATCGGCGTATTCTTCCGGCATGGCATAGCCCACGGTATCCGGCAAGTTAACCACCTTGGCCCCAGCATTGATGACAGCCTCAGTAACACGGCACAAGAAGTCTTTATCTGAGCGCGAAGCATCTTCACAAGAAAATTCCACATTGGGTGTATACGATGCCGCATGCTTTACAGCGGCGGTGGCCATGGCCAGCACCTCTTCCGGTGATTTGCGCAATTTATGCTTCATATGCAAATCAGATGTGGAAAGGAAAGTATGAATACGCGGGGCTTCTGCTTCTTTAATAGCTTCCCAGCAGCGGTCAATATCCGTCTTCATAGAGCGGCATAATCCTGCCACTTGCACATTACGCGTTTGCGCGGCAATGGCTTGCACAGCTTCAAAATCGCCTTGACTGGCGGCGGGAAAACCCGCTTCCATAATATCCACACCCACTATTTCTAATTGACGCGCCAGACGCAATTTTTCTGCCAAGTTCATGGTGGCACCGGGAGATTGCTCTCCATCACGCAAGGTGGTATCAAAAAAATAAATGCGATTGCTCATATCCTTAATTCCTTATTCTCTCTTTGGCGCTATGCCGATTAAAAGTTGCTACTTTCATGTATCCTGCTCGTAGGTAAAAAAAACACCCCACAAAACTCTGCCTTGAGCTCTTTATGGGGTATTATGAAGGTAAAAGAATATAACCGTAGGAGCTCATGACAATATCTAGTCATCTTGTAGCGATAGACCGCGTAGGAGCTCACGATTACGACGGGGAAGAATGATGAAAGTATAGAAAAGACCAGCCACAATATATACAAGGGCCACCACAAAACCCAACAGTTTGGGCTCGGAGACCAAAAGGGCAAACAAAAGTATGGTAGTAACCATAGAACTAAATGGATGAGCACGTAAAAAAGCGTATTCTTTAAAAGAATAGTAACGCACCCTACTCACCATTAAAATGCCCACCACCAACGTCAAAAGTAAAGTTGTCATGGGCAGTATCCCCGAAATAGCATCGGGAATAAAGCCGGCAAAAAAGATAAAACTTACCACCGTACATCCGGCAGCTGGCGAAGGTAAGCCTATGAAAAATTTCTTATTGGTTACCGCAGTGGACACGTTAAAACGTGCCAAGCGTAAAGCTGCGCAGGCTGTAAAAATAAAACATACAGCAATGCCCAAACGCCCATAGCTATGCAAATGCCAATGCCACATAACAATGGAAGGCGCCACACCAAAAGCCACCAAGTCTGCCAAAGAATCGTATTGTATGCCAAATTCGCTGGCGGTGTTGGTAAGTCTAGCTACTTTACCGTCTAATCCGTCCATAAGCGCAGAAAAGAGCACAGCCAAGGCAGCCGATTCAAAACGCCCTTCCGAGGCTAAAATTATGGCCAAGAAACCGGAAAACAAGCTTAAACTTGTAATCATATTAGGGAGTAAATACACCCCTCTTCTTGGCGTTTTTTTCATTTCCATAGTCTACTCTTTTTACTGTCTACCGAAAGTTTTTTTAATATATAAAGGAAACTTAGGAAACTTTACGCGCCAACACGCTTTGCCCAGCAAAAACTTGTTCACCAATACTTACCGCGCTTTTATATTCATCGGGAATGTACACATCTACCCGAGAACCAAAGCGAATCATACCAAAGCGTTGTCCTCGTTGCAAAGCATCCCCTTCATCGCAGCGACATACAATGCGTCTGGCAATAAGTCCGGCAATTTGCACCATAGTCCAAGCATTACCATCGGCATCTCGCAAGGCATAGGCGCAGCGCTCATTATCGGTGGCGGCTTTATCCCATGCAGCATTAAAATACTTTCCTGCATGATAATAAATGCCTTCAACGGTACTTTCCACAGGGGCTCTATTTACATGTACGCTAAATACATTCATAAAAATGCAAATACAAGTGCGGTTTTCGCCACTAACAGGGTCTTTGCGTAAATCTATACGAATAATTTTTCCGTCGGCAGGGCTTACGGCAAGGTCTTTTCCTTGCGGTACCACACGCTCAGGGTCACGAAAAAAATGACAAGAAAACCAAGTTAATACAACAAAAACCAAAGCTAAAGGCCAACAGCCTATAAGCGCAAAAATAAGCGCCGTAAAAACACATAGGCCGATACAAGGCCACCCTTCTGCAGTTATACCAATGGATGCTTCGCGCATAAAAATCCCTATTGTTACAGTACTAAATGTTATACAGGCTGTATATACGAAAGCAAGGGAAAAGGTCAAGTGAAAGATTTACTGCAAAAAGATACAATTATCCTTTATACAGCAAGTTTATTTTCAATATTTTCTTCTATTTGCACAGTAAAGCTACGCAAAACTTTATCTATGCGCACCGTCCCCAGCGCAGCACCACGCATGGGTTTAATATGGCGCACTTCCGCACACAAAATCTGCGCTGTAGGATTATCCCTTTGCCAGCTTTTCACCGCAGCAAGGCTGGCCGCTTCTTGTAGGGTTCGCTCGGGAATTTCCTGCCCCGAAAAATGCCGCCGTATAATGCAATGCGAGCCGGGCCCCCCTTCTACGTGTAACCAAATATCTTTGGCCGCCGCCGCACGCAAGGCCGCTCCGTTACCTTTGGCATCTTTGCCACGCAAAATAATAAAACCATCGCTGCTCTTAAAAGCCTGCACCCCTTTGGGCAAGGTTTTTTGTGTCACAACGGTATTTTTTTGTGCCTTTACCAAATTATGCGCACCAGCGCCTACTACAGAAGCCAAGCTTTGCGTGGCGAGTAATTGTTCTTCCAACTCTTGACGACGCTTTTTTAAATATTCAAGCCCTCTTCGTCCTCGTCCTGCTTTATGAAAAAATGCTTGCATATTTTCACGCACGGTCAAACGCCCGTCTAGCTCAATACGCGGATAGGTAGCATCATGGGTTTCAATATATTTTTCTTTACTATGCGCCGGATATTTCCAAATAATACCTTGCAATACCAAACCCACTTCTTGCGCTTTGGCCATACGCTCCAAACGCTTTGCATCTTCTTGCAATTTTTCCAATAAACGCTGCAAACGCGCCGCTTCTCTTTGATGCGGCAAAGCCGCCTTGCTACGCAATTTTTCGGCGCCCGCTCCCAATACTAGCAAGTCGCCCACACAAGACGTAGCCTCTAAAGGATTTTCAAAAACACGCTCGTATCTGTGCATCCCACGCAACACATCTGGCAAAGGCCATGCGCTGATAATGGGGGCATCCCCTTGTTGTGATTTTTGTTCAACAGGGGTTTTTGGTGTTGATGCCTGCCCTAAGTGCGATTCGGCCTTAGGGCTAATGGCTGTGTCTTGATACGCCTCCAGTGAATTTGCAAGCGATACAGCACCTTCGGGCTCTAAGGTATGCTCTAAGGTAGATTCGGGCACAAGACCACTTTCATACACATACATATCCCCGCCGCCCATTTCTAAATCCATAAGCAAAGCCTGAGCGTCCAAAGGGTCAAGTATAGGCAGCAAACGACGCAAAGCCGGACTAAGCACCGGCCATTGACGCCAGTTATCGCAAGCATCAGCCATATGCAAAGGTTCCGGCCAAGAAATTGTTTCTTCCGCAAACTCTAAAGAAGGAGATTTTCCTAAAAAGAGCTGTATGCCCTCACGTAAATCCAGCACAAGCCACGTTTCTTGCCCCAATTGCTGTGTGTGTTGCGCTTGAGGATTAGAAGTGTGAAACAAAAAAAGCAAACGCCGCCCTACCCAATCGGCCGAACACGAGGCTACCCGACGCCCTACGCAGTACTTGCGCCAACGCATAATCATGGCTGAAGGCGGTGCGTCGGTCACGGGGCGCTCTTTAGCCAAATAGCAAAAAGCGTCTCGTCGCCCTACTTTAAAGACAAGATGCTGTTTGCGCTGTTGTGCGTAAAAAGTAAGCACAAAAACATTTTCTAAAGGAGATTGAATTTTTTCTAAACGCGCCCCCTGCAATACAGGAACCAAAGCATCGCAAAAGCGTCGAAAAACATGTACATCCATAAAA
>CAYJHX010000140.1:2375-5449 GCA_964369395.1 uncultured Desulfovibrionaceae bacterium | reverse complement strand
TTCGCCTTCGCGCAGACGAGCAAGTAATTTTTCTAGGTCAAGACCATCGGTATTAGCATTGCCCGCTTGAAGTAGCCCCCCCAGAATAAAATACTGCCCTTTAAATATGCCTCCTTCTTCTAAGGTGAGCATGCTGTCCCATTCAGAAACAAGACAAAGTACGTGCCTTTCGCGCGTGCTGTCACGACAGACAGGGCACGGGTCTTCTGCAGTAAGGGCGTGGCAACGTGAACATAAATGCAAATTGTCGCGCAAATCATGGATGGATTGTCCAAGACGTCGTGTTTCTGATTCTGGCCACTTTAAAAAAGTCATGGCCACGCGCATGGCAGATTTGGGCCCAAGGCCGGGCAAACGGCTAAGCTGCTCTACCACTTTTCGTAATGGTTCAGGGATTTGTTCTTTCATAAATGGTATTGGGAGGTTTGTGAGAGTATATTTTGGGGGGAAGGAGAGCCCTTTTGCTTGTGCCGGATTCCCCTCCCCTAAAAAATCCCCCATTCTCTCCCAAAACGCGCTTATGGAGCATGAAAATGGGAAGTAGGGGAACAAATACAACTTAGGGAAGGCTTTGTCTATACAAAGTTTTTTTTAAATATTTCTTTCCAGAAAGTGTTCATTAAAAAATGCCGGGCAGTTTAATACCACCGCTAATGGCTGACATTTCGCGTTCCATGCTTTCTTTAGCAATGCGGTTTGCTTCATTAACGGCAGCTACAATAAGATCTTGTAGCATTTCTACATCGTTACTTTCCATGGCTTTGGGGTCAATAATAAGACTACGCAACTCTTGTTTGCCAGAAACTTCAGCCTTAACCATGCCGCCACCACTGGAGGCTTCAAAGCTTTTTTGCCCTAACTCTTCTTGCATTTTGGCAATTTTATTTTGCATAACTTGAGCTTGGCGCAGTAAATCGTTCATATTTTTCATGGTATGTCTACTCCTTATATTTGACGCACCTTAAATATGGACGCGTCTAAAATTTTTAAACATTCTTGTAATTCTTCTCGAGCAGAGAATTCTTCGATGAGCACCGTTTCGGGTTTAAATACAGTTGTGGGTTTTTGCAGCTTCACAACAATGGGGCATGCATAAAACTTTTCAAGTGCTTCTTCCAACTGTCCTTGTTTTTTATAAAAATTTTCAAAAACCGTGTGAGATTTTGTGGAAATACACAGAGTTGTCCCTGTGAATTCCCCTTGTGCCTGGCGCAGTATATAGTCTGCTAGCACAGTACGCAAGGCTTCTTGTGCCTCTGTCCAAGTAAATGTTGTGGAGGACGCAATCGTCTGTGTGTACGTGTCTGATTTTATTGCTATTTCAGATTCGTCCGCGGCCTTTGATACAGGGGAGGGGCTCGGTACTGCTGCTGCTGTTTTTGCCAACTCCGATGCTTCTGCTGTGGTTGCCACCATGGGAGGTGTCGCAGTTATGTCTGCTTCTGAGGCTAGAGCAGAGAGTGTGGGCATTGCAGCAATAGATTCTGCCTGTGGCGCCTGAGGTGGCATTTCTAATTTACTTTGCGGCTCAGGCTCCGGATCAGCATCAGACAAAGGGGCCGTAGCGGTGCCTTGCGCTTGGCTTTGTTCTCGTTGTGCTGTTTGCGTTTGCTGTACCGGTTGCGGCATTTGTGTCGATGGTGCGACGTTTGCTACGGGCACAGAAAGGGGAACGGTGTTTTGCGCTGTCCCTTGCATAGGTGTCTGTGTGGGCGCCTGTGCTGACATAGGGGCTTGTGGTTGCGCCTGTATTGGTGTTTGATTTTTTGCTGTATTTTGAGCGGAATCAGTACCTACCTTGCTACTTGTGCTACTGTTTACCCCGTTTCCCGTTTCTGCTGTTCTTGTAGGTACGTCAGCGGCTTGCACAGATTGTAAGGGCAAGAGGCGTGGCATGAGCGTAAGGTTAAGCAATAAAAGCTCTAAAGCTGCTGCAGGTTCGGGGCTATGAATAATTTTGCGTTGAGCATCTAGCGTCATATGCCATGCCGCGTGCAAATGTGCCGGAGCAAATTGACTGGCAATATCTGTCCAAAGCGTACTGTCTTCTTGGCTAAGCTCAAGAGAAGGCACAATGCTTGGCCCTGCTTCGCGCAAGAGAAAGAGTGTACGCCAAAGTTGAATGAGCTCGCGCAAAAAGAAGCCAATATCAATACCCTGTTCGCTGAGCTTTAGCATAATGTCAATGACAGTAGGGCAGTCTTGTTTGGCAATGGCTTGCAAAAGCGTTACAAACAGTTCTTGTCCTGCAAGGCCAAGGACAGAGCGCGTGCTTTCTGTGGTGAGGCTTTCATGCCCAAGAGCCAGAGTTTGCCCCAGCAAAGACATGCTATCACGTACAGAACCTGCGGCGCGACGCGCAATAATGCGTACGGCTTGCGGATCAAAGCTCACAGCCTCTTTTTCTAAAACACGGCTCAAATGAGCCACCAATCCATCTTCTGAAAGGCGTTTAAAAATAAAATGCTGACAACGGCTTACGATGGTTATGGGAAATTTGTGCGCTTCTGTGGTAGCAAAGATAAAGACCACACGCGGTGGTGGTTCTTCCAGAGTTTTAAGTAAAGCATTGAAAGCTTGACGCGTAAGCATATGGGCTTCGTCGATGATAAAAACCTTATAGCGCCCTTCCATGGGGGCATAGCCTATATTTTCGCGCAAAGATCTGGCATCGTCGACACTGTTATTGGAGGCGCCGTCAATTTCTGTCACGTCCACATGGTTACCTTGGGTAATCATGAGGCAATGGGGGCACACATTGCAGGGTTCTGCGGTGGGCGCTTCTTTACAATTAAGAGCTTTGGCAAGAATGCGGGCAATGGTGGTTTTTCCAACGCCTCGAGTGCCACTGAGCAGATAGGCCGGCGCCACACGATCTTCTGCCGCTGCTCGAGAAAGCACGGTGGTAATCATGTCTTGGCCAGTAACCTCTGCAAAGGTTTGGGGGCGATAGTGAGCAGCAAGGGATGTGTGTTTCATGCGTAGTACAGAAGGGGAGGGCACGCCTCCCCAAAAGATATTTTTCACATTTTGAAAAAGTATTCAAAATGTTTTGGTGTAATAGTATGTTTTTT
>CAYJHX010000140.1:0-2275 GCA_964369395.1 uncultured Desulfovibrionaceae bacterium | reverse complement strand
GCATTGCCACCTTTGACAATGTTGAAATATTCTTTTTGTAAATGCAAAGCCACAGGGCCGGCCTTTCCGGCGCCAATGGTGCGTCTGTCTACGGCGCGAATGGGGGTCAATTCAGCGGCGGTGCCAGTAAAGAAAGCTTCATCAGCAGTATACAGCTCATCACGGGTGAATTGTTGTTCTACCACGGTATAGCCTAAATCTTGAGCCAACTCCATAACGCTTTCGCGGGTAATACCGCCAAGGATGGATGTAGGCGGTGTGGTTTTGATAACGTTACCACGCACTATAAAAATATTTTCTCCGGTAGCTTCGGACACAAAACCATTGGTGTCTAGCATAAGGGCTTCATGGTAACCGTCAGCTACAGCTTCCATTTTAGCAAGCACAGAGTTTACGTAGTTGCCGGAGGTTTTGGCCTTGGTCATCATGGCATTGACGTGGTGGCGTGTAAAGGTTGATGTTTTGATATCAATACCGTTGGCTAAAGCTTCTTCGCCAAGATAAGCACCCCAAGGCCATACAGCAATGATGGTTTGAATGGGGTTGCTTTTGGGGTCAATACCCAAAACGCCGGCGCCCACAAAGCTTAAGGGGCGAATATAGCCTTCGGCCAGTTTATTTACTTTGAGGGTTTCAATAATAGCATTGGAAATGGTTTCCTGACTATGGGGAATTTCTAAACCTAAAATTTTCATGGAATTAAAAAGACGTACCACGTGTTCTTGAAGGCGGAAAACCGAAGAGGTTCCATCAGCACATTTATAGGTGCGAATGCCTTCAAAAACGCCAGTACCATAGTGCAGACAGTGCGTCATAACATGCACATTGGCGTCAGCCCAAGGAACCATTTTACCATCAAACCAAATAAAATCTGTTGCTTGCATGAAAATACCTCATAGTTAGTACCAATTTTTTCAATAAAATGCATGCCCTACATGCAAACATCTTGTATACAGTATTGCCGTTATAAAGGCAAGATTGTTTTTGCTCAGGCTTTTGCTTTGTGAAAAAAAAGACTTCGCTTGAGCAGCCTGTGAGGCGTCCCCTTGTCAACGCTAGCCCTTGGGCTTATACTCTAGGAAGAATGCTTTGGCAAATGCTTACAGGGAAAGTTCTGTAAAAAATTTTATGGTTTGTTACCCTATATTATATAAGGAAGGCTATGTATCTTGGAATAGACGTTGGGGGTACCCATACCGATGCTGTGCTTTATCATACAGGACAGGTGTGTGCTACGGCTAAAGTTAAAACACAAGCACAAGCTTTGTCTCAATCCATAAAGCATGTGTTGCTGGCTTTACAGCAAAATGCTACGCCGCAGCATTGGCAGGCCATAAAACGTATCACCCTTGGTACTACTTTGGGGCTTAATGCTCTAGTGCAAAATGCTACGCAACCTGTAGGGCTTTTTGTGACAGCAGGGCCTGGGTTAAATCCGTTAGACTTTACACAAAACATGGGACCTTATGTACATAGGGTTATCGGAGGGCTTGACCATAGAGGGCAAGAGGTCAGTCCTTTGTGCTTGGATACTGTAGTCCCCACGGCCGCAGCCTGGGTAAAAAAAGGCGTGCGCCATTTTGCCGTGGTGGGGAAATTTTCTGTGCATAATCCTGCTCATGAGCAGGCCATTGCCAGCGAGCTTGCCACGGTGGCTGGCATTGAATCACAAAATATTACCTTAGGGCACAGTCTTTCCGGAGCGCTTAATTTTCCGCGACGTATGGCGGCGGCGTATATGAATGGTGCCATCCAAGATGTACAGCGTCATTTTTTGCAAGCCGTACAAGAAACTTGCGCTGAACTTGCTTTACATGTGCCCATATATTTATTGAAAGCTGATGGCGGAGCGATTGCTTGGGAATATGCCCATAGGTATCCGCTGTATTCGGTGCTTTCAGGGCCTGCGGCCAGTGTCATGGGAGGCATGGCTTTGCAAAAAAAATCTGCGGAATTTGCATTGCAGGATTCTCAAGACATTTTTTTATTAGACATGGGAGGCACCACCACAGATATTGCCTTGTATGTTGACGGAATTCCTGTACTAGACAGGGAGGGCATGCGTTTGCCTGTGCAAAATCATTTGCACAAAACGCCTTTGCGTTCTTTAGCAACGCTTTCTTTAGGGCTTGGGGGTGATTCTTTACTGCGTGCGAACACAGAAACAGGTACAACGCAGATAGATGTAGGGCCGCAACGTGTTGGTGATGCTGTGGCTTTTGGAGGAAGGCAACCAACATTGTTAGATGCGCTTAATGTCTGTGTTTTGTTTGAA
>CAYJHX010000139.1:0-5472 GCA_964369395.1 uncultured Desulfovibrionaceae bacterium | reverse complement strand
GCCAATGAAACACGCCCTTTTTTACAGGGAGCCCGCTTAACGGCCTATGAATTGGCTCAAGACAATATAGAAGTAACTGTGGCTTGTGATAATGCGTGCGCTTTACTTATGCAAAAAGGTTTAGTGGATTGTGTGGTGGTGGGGGCAGATCGCATCGCTGCCAATGGCGATGCCGCCAATAAAATTGGTACTTATGGTGTGGCATTATTGGCCAAAGCTTTTGATATTCCTTTTTATGTAGCGGCGCCGCTGTCTACCATAGACAGAAACACGCCTCATGGTGCCGACATTCCCATTGAAGAGCGTCCCTCGCGTGAAGTGACTCATGTGGGAGAAACACAAATTGTTCCCCATGCTGTTCCTGTATATAATTTTGCTTTTGATGTGACTCCTGCTGAGCTTATTGCAGGTATTATTACTGAAAAAGGTGTGTTGCGGGCGCCGTATACGGCATCCATTGCGAAAGTTTTTGAAAAATAAGTCTATTCGTTATTGCCCTGCATGCGAACTTTTCACCTTTTAAGCCATAGGACTGGGCACGGTATGCACGGCGTACTGTCCTATGGTTTTGTGGCGCAAGATGTTTTGCTGTATTGGGATACAGAGCAAACGTCAAAAGTTCTTTCACAATGCCAAGAAAGCAGTGTGCAACAAACGGTGCCGCAAGCAACAAAATGTCATGTTCTTCCTCTGTTGTGCCAGACGAATTCTGCGTATCAGAATGACCCTATTTCTGAAACATATGGAATAGCATTTCGAGATGCCTATGGTCGTTGTGTGCAAAATATGGCAACGCATCGATTTCATGGGTATTCGCTTGAACAGTGGCTTGAAGCCGGAGACAGCCTTTCCGCATGGTGGACTTCTCTGCTATATGAGAAACATCCGCACATGTTGCCGGCTTTATATCCGATGTGCAAAGTGTATGTTATTACACAATTATTAGAAAAAGCACAGGAGGAAGGGCAAGAAGATTTACAGCTTGTGCTGTATTTTTCTGATAAAAAACTTCAACTGATACTTGAAGAGTTTTGCATTCAAAAAAAGATTCCTTTTATAGTGTATACTACACATAGTTATGAAAAAAGCTCCTTGTTGTCATTGTCATCTTGGGTGACGCTGTTGAAAGGGGCTTTTTTTAAAAGACTGTGGAAAAGATCTTTCTCTTTTAAAGACACGTGTATTTGTAAAAGTATATATAAAAAACTCCCCTATATATTTCAATCTTTCCTCGGTTTTGCGTATTGGTTGTGGCGTTGGCGAAGCATATTTTTTTGCGCCCCTTCTTTGGCTGTATCCGGTGGAAAAACGCAAGCCACCATGGTTTCTTACTTTCCGCATATTCATGCTAGTAAAGCCAAGGAAGGGGTTTTTCGTTCTCAATATTATGAAGACTTACATGATGTTTTGCAAAAAAATGTTGGAGACGGAAAGTTGCACCTGCATTGGCTTTTGATTTTTGTGAATTCTGCTCAATATAATCATAAGGCATGTATGGCCTTAAAGGAACGTTTTACTAATGTAGCGCAGCAAAAGGGGCGAGCTGCACAAGTTGCCGAAGATTTTCATTTTGTCGAAGAATTTTTAACGGGTAAGGACGTGCTAGGGGCACTAATGCGGCACATACGGCTTGCGTGGCGCTCTTTTCGCTTAGAAGCCTGGATGGCTACACAATGGCGTTTGGGAGATGTGTCTCTTTGGCCGTATATGCAGGGCGCATGGCGAGAGTCTTTTCAAGGGTGGCGCGGCCTTGAGCGTTGTTTACAGCGAAAGGCTTTTTTGGCTTATGCCAAGGCTGTGCAAGCAACCTTTTCGGATGCAAAGCATGCGTGGACACTTTTTCCCTTTGAAAATTGTCCATGGGAGCGTATGCTCACGGCGGCCATGCACGAAGAAAAATCCTTAGGGAAGGTGTATGCCTATCAGCATAGCTGTGTGCGTGCGGCGGATTTTCGCTATTTTGATGCAACCGCTTTGCATCGCGACGCCTCTTATAGCCATTTTTTGCCCGATACCTATGTGCTTAATGGGCAAGGAGCTCAGAAAATCTTAAAAAATTATCTTCCTGCGGAAAAAATATTTTTGGCAGAGGCTTTACGCTACAAGTACCTTTCTGAAGAAGATTTACCGCTTTTATCTGCGGAAAAGTATTCTTATCTATATATCATAACCTCATACTTTCCTCAAGAAGTAGAGGCGCATATACGCACCTTGGCTCAATGGTACAATATGTATGGCGCTGAGCTTGCTGGGCAACGCTGGAAAATATGTATTAAGGCACATCCGCATTGTGCTGTGGAGTTTTTCTTACAAAAATATGATTTACATAAAGCTCCCATAACTATGATTAAGGACTCCATGGCGCATATTTTTTGTCAAATAAGCGCATGCCAAAAAAAAGAAGAAGTTGGCAGTTTGCTTTGGCTGTCTAATTCTACCACGGTAACTCTGGAGGCCGCATATACGACTTTACCTTGCATGGTGCAAGGGCCGGAAGATACCTTTGATATGTGCCCATGGCCACACGCTGTGCAAGTATATACTGCTGAAGACGTGCAGAATTTTTTGCAGGCTCCACAAAGGTGCAGTATTTCTAAAAAATATTTTTATAAAGATACTCGACTGTTAGCTTGGAAGGCCTTGCTTGGGGCAGAAGACTAGGTCTTGCCTAATACGGGGCTTTTGATGTATATGCTTGGGGTAACACTTACGTGTGCAAAAAATCAAACATTGCAAGATGGGCACTAAAATTTGTGACTATCTCTCTCATAAGGTTGTAAAAAGTGCCCATAGTGACCTATCCCGGCCCCGGCTGTATTGTGGAATATTTAGAGGCCAATGCTTTGCAAATTGCCCTTGTCACCGAAGAACAAGGGGGAAAGTTGCGTCTTTTCCTCCCCAATAGACGAGAAACACGCCTGAGTATTAACAGATTGCTCCCTTGGTCGGGCCCTGTTATTGCCGATATTTCCAGTAAAGAAAAAAACGTTCAAATTCTCGAAGAACATCGCCAAAAACGTAAAGAATTAGGCGATGGTATTGCCATTATGGATGTTTGGGACTTGTCGCAAGGGGAAGTGGAAAAGGCTTCTGCACAATGGTTTGCCGAATTGTTTGTCCAAGACCCCACGGTAGATACCATTGCAGCCTATGGGCATGCGTTATTGCAATGCAAAAGCCATTTTCGCTTTCAACATTCGCACTTTGAAGTATTTTCTGCCAGCGTTGTAGAAGCACGCCTTGCCGAACAAGAAGCCCAAAAAGAGCGCGAAAGTCTTATTTCGGGCGGAGCGGCTTTTTTCCGTATTTTATGGGACGTATGGAACAAAAAACGTTCTTTACCGCCCAAAGGCGAAGCAGAGCAAGGGGAAGAATGGCCTACACCTGCAGTGGCAGAGCATTTGCAAACTATTTTGCGTTCACGTATTTCTGATCCCGAAAGCAGTGAATACGAAACCATTTGGCGTAGCTTGGTAAAAGGTTTACCTGAAGCGCAGCATATGGCTTTGCATTTAGCTACGGCGTGGGGACTTGTGCCTGCGCATTATAATTTTTGGTTAGATAGAGCAGGCTATACTGCCGGTGACACGTGGTCTGATACATTTAGCGACGCCATAGGGAATATTATTGAAGAAGTTGCTAAAGGGCAAGTCACTGAACCTTTACCTTTCATCAGCATTGATGGTGCCACCACGAAAGATATTGACGATGCTTTTTATGTAGAAAAAACTCCTGAAGGGCAATATCGTTTGTATTTGGCTTTAGCTTGTCCGGCTTTACTTTGGTCTTTTGGTTCTGCTCTTGACAAGGCGGTGCTGCATCGAGCTACCAGTTTATACCTTCCTGAAGATACTTACCATATGCTACCAGAAATTTTGGGCACTGATAAGCTTTCGCTTTGTGCGGGGCAGGTGCGTCCGAGTTTGTGCATATGTATGGAAGCAGATAATCAAGGAAATATTCTTTCTTGCACGCCTTCAGTACAGTGGGTGAAACTTGCCGCGAATCTTACGTATGAAGCTTGTGAGGCTGCACTAGAAGGAAACGATGCCGCTTTAGCACAAAGCGCTTTACCCTACAAGGAACAGATTCTTCTTGGTGAAGAGCTTTCCACAATACGCCAAAAAGCACGCATTGCCACCGGCGCTGTGGTCATGGATAGACCAGACAATAAAGTAATACTTGAAGGGGAGGGGGCAGACATTCGTGTGTCCGTAGAAGAACCTATGCCCACGCCTCGAGCGCAATTGCTTGTGTCAGAAATGATGGTATTTGCCGGCACCGCCATGGCTTTATGGGCCAAAGAGCGGGGGATTCCTTTACTATTTCGTACACAAGATGTGGCTATACCCAAAGAATATGCCGGCATTTGGACAAAACCGCATGATATGGCTCGTATTATTCGCGCCCTTGTGCCTTCTTCTTTGGAACTGGCACCACGGCCTCATGCCGGACTTGGCGTGAGCGCTTATGTGCCTATAACCTCTCCTTTACGGCGTTATGCAGACTTGATAAACGAAGCGCAAGTGTTGCATTTTATAGCTGAAGGGAAAGTTCGCTGGCAAAAAGAAGAATTGGAGCGTGTGTTATCTCTTGTGCATACCTATAGCGATGCTGCAGGGCAGGTGCAGCGTTTTCGCCCTCGCTATTGGCGTTTACAATATATGCGCCAAGAGGGAGATAAGAAATATTGGGATGCTGTCATTACAGAAGAAAATGATAATTTTGCCACGGTCTCTTTGCCTCGAGAACAGCTTATTGTGCGGGGGCGTCGGCATCTGTTTGGAGAGCGGGCGAGCCCCGGTCAAGAAGTTCAAGTGCGTATTGGCAAAGTAAATCCTTTATATAATGAAATATCCCTTTTAGAAGTTTTAGACATGTGAGGTAAGTATGCACGTTCTTTGGATTGTTTTAAGCTATATTTTGGGCTCCATTCCTTGCGGCCTTGTTATTGCTAAATATACTTGCAATATTGACCCGCGTACGGCTGGTTCGAACAATGTAGGCTCCACCAATGTGGCCCGTTTGTGCGGCAAGAAGTGGGGGGCCTATACCCTTGTGTGTGATATCTTGAAAGGCTTTTTTCCCGTGGCTGTGGCGGCGTACTTTAGCGATAATATGTTTTTTATTAGCTGTACAGGTGCTGCTACTGTTCTTGGTCATGTGTTTTCGTGCTTCTTGTTTTTTAAAGGAGGCAAGGCTGTGGCTACCACCATCGGTGTGTTTCTAGCTATAGCTTTTTGGCCTCTTTTATGTTCCGTTATTTTGTGTCTTGGCTGTATCAAATACAGCGGTTTTGTTTCTTTAGGCTCTTTGGCTTTAGTCATTTCTTTACCTGTATTTTTATTGTTGGGGGGATATTTTAGTCTTATTCCTTTGGCTCTTGGGGTGATGGCTTTAGTTATTTGGAAGCATGCTACCAATATTCAACGTTTGTTGAGTGGGACAGAGAAATCTTGGAAAAAAGCCTAG
>CAYJHX010000138.1:0-5536 GCA_964369395.1 uncultured Desulfovibrionaceae bacterium | reverse complement strand
ACTTTAGAAGCAATAGGAATGCACCAATCTTTTCCAAAAGTCGTCTGTGAAATTTGTAAAGCTGGCGGGCATTGCCGTCTTTTAAATTCTGCCTGACATATGCCGGAAAAGACACGTTGTAGCAGGGCTGTGCGCTCAGCGCTTTCTTCAAACTCTTCATTATTAGGATAAAATTGCGTGCGCAAAATATGCTCCATGCTTTCATCTAAAGCATCATAGGGCGGTAAACTGTCACTGTCTTTTTGATTGGGGCGCAATTCGGCGGTGGGGGCTCTGTCAATAATGCCTTGTGGTATGGTATTATTGGGGAATTGTGTATTATACCAATGTGCCAAGCGATATAGCAAGGTTTTGGGAACATCACCAATAATACCTAGAGCTCCCACAGCATCCCCGTATAAAGTGCAATAGCCCATGGCTGCTTCTGATTTATTTCCGGTATTAAGCACCATGCTTTTGCTTCTGTTAGCAAGAGCCATAAGTAAAGAACCGCGTATTCTTGCTTGAATATTCTCAAGGGAAAGATCGTTTTCCAACGTCGGCATTGTATCAAAGCAAGGGCTAAGGCTGTGTTCAAAAGCCTGCATCATGGGGTCAATGGCAATGGTATCTAGTTTAATTCCAAGGTTTTTAGCTAGCTCTTCGGCATAGTCCAAAGATTCTTGCGATGTATGTGGCGAAGGCATGCGTACCCCATACACATTTTTTTTACCAAAAGCTTGCACAGCAATGGCAGCCACTACGGCAGAGTCTATACCGCCAGAAAGTCCCACAATAACCTTTTCCATGCCGCTTTTTTGCACATAGTCTTTGGTTCCAAGGACAAGGGCGTTCCAGCACTCTTCTTCAGGTTCAGGACTTGCCATAATATATTTTTCATTATCTACTGCTGTATCAAGCATGACGGAATCTTCTTCAAAAGCATATCCTCTGGCAAGCAAAGAACCTGTAGGCCCAAAGGCAAGGCTTTGCCCTGCATAAACGGTACCGTCATTGCCCCCAACCATATTGGCAGAAAATACATGAATGTGGTGTCGCGCTGCCACATGCGAAAGGATGTGTTCGCGCTTTTTTTGGAGACCCATAACATAGGGACTAGAGGCCATATGTACAATGGCATCTACACCCCCCGCAATGAGTTCTGTAAGAGGGCTTTGAACATTAATTTGTTGCATTTTCCAAAAAGAATAGTTGTGACTTTCTTCATCACACAGCACCACGCCCAAGCGCCACCCCGATAAGGTTATCACGCCACAAGAGGCGCTGCTCTCAAAATAGGGAGAGGTATTGCTAAAAACTTTATTGGAAATAATAGAAAAGGTACCATTATACAATAATACAGCTGCATTGGTTAAGGTATTGGCAGAAGCCGAAGGCATGGGAGCCCCTACTAAAACAGCCGGGCCGCCTTTAAGTGCTTTGGCCATAGACTCTAAGGCTTTATGGCATCCTTCTACAAAACCTTTAGAAAATAAAAGATTTTTAGGGGCAATGCCACAAAGAGCGAGTTCTGGTGTGACACATAAGCCTGCGCCTGTAGCAGCGGCATTTTTTACAGCACGTAAAATTTTCTCACTATTGCCAACAATATCACCAGTAATGGTATTGCATTGTAAAAGAGCTACTTTCACTTTTTTCTTCCTATATATAAGGGTATAAAGGGCCGCCCTTAACGCCAAGGGCTTCAATACGTTTTACAACAGCAGGGTCTTCCTCCAAGGGCGGTGCTTGGAAGGCTTTTAAACGTGCGTCCAAAATGAGCGGTGCTTCACAAGACCAGTGCTTGCATTGCGTCGTGGCATGCACGCCATAAATATCCACGGCAGGATCAGAGCGGGTAAAGACAGTCCATAAGAAGTTATTCCAATGGGCAGCCACAAAGTCGCTTTCATCTACCACTACCACCAAGGGGAAATTCTCTCTCTTGGGTAAAGATTGCAAAGCCTTGGCAAGTTCATCCATACGTGAGTCTTGCTGACCACGCAAAGAAAGATCGCGTGTGTCTTTGGGCCCTTGAATAAGAATAATGCCCGGAGCAAATAACTTTATATTACCAAAACCTTGAGGTAAGGGGATATCACCGGGAAGCTCTGTGCCAAGGGTGCGGCAAGGTTTTCCTGCCACAGCCCAAATAAGCTTTGAACCGGTATTTAAGCCAGAACCGGAATAGTCTAGCGTATCAATGGTGGTTTTAGTAATGAAATGTATATCGCGGTCAAAATGCGTTCTTTCCAGTACATGACTAAAATAGGCCGCTATATCATGGCTGGTAAGAGCCGGATTATCTTCCTTAGCCGTGACAAAACAATATTTTGCCAGTGCTGTTTGTGTGGTGCCTAGCACATTACAAGCACAAGTAAGTAACTCTTGTGGGCGTCGCTCTTCAGCATAGGGGGTGTAGCGTTCACTGCCAATAACGAGGAGCAGGGGGTGTACACCGGCTGCGTCCACAGCGTGTACCTCGTGCACACCAGAAAATACCTGCGGCACGAGTGGGCCTGTAAGTTCATGAATAAATTCACCAAAAAGTGTATCCTCTTGTGGCGGGCGCCCCACAGAAGTAAAGGGCCAGATGGCGTCTTTTTTATGATATACTGAAGATACTTTCAGTACAGGGAAAGGGTGAGCTAAACTGTAATACCCTAAATGATCTCCAAAGGGGCCTTCATCTTTACATTGGGGCATAATATGCCCGCTGATACAAAAATCCGCTTGGGCCCAAAGGGGTAAATCACATCCATCATTGACGGCAGAAGCGGCAATCATGGCAATACGTCGTCCGCCAAGGGCTCCGGCAAAAAAGAGTTCTGAAAGATTTTCTGGCAAGGGCATAACTGCCGAAAGCGTCATGGCAGGGGGGCCACCCACAAAAATACGTACAGGAAGAGGCTCTCCTTGTTCCAAGGCCGCCATGTGATGGCCACCCATACCGCGATGAATTTGATAATGCAGGCCCACTTCTTCATTGGAAATATAATCATTACCGCTCAATTGTACGCGGTACATACCAAGGTTAGAGCCCATAAAGCCTTTTTTTAGCGGATGCTCCGAATAAACTAAAGGCAGGGTGATAAAGGGGCCACCGTCCATGGGCCACGAAATAAGCTGTGGCAAATCGCTTATGTGGCCTTTGCATGCAAGTACAGGGCCTTGTGATACCTTTCTGGGAAGAGCATGAAAAAGAACTCGTGGTAAAGACAGAGCCTTCCAAGGTTTTTTCATGGCCAGTAAAGGATCCGCCTTAACTTTAAAAAGAAACTCTAAAGCGGGCAAGGTGTGACGAAAAATAAAATGTATTCTTTCTTTAGTGGCAAAAAGATTGGCTAACATGGGAAAGGCGCAATTCTTTACATTGGTAAAGAGTAAGGCAGGGGCTTTTTTTTCAAAAGCACGACGTTGAATGGCGGCTATTTCTTGATGCGCATCTACGGGGGTGTCAATGCGCACAAGGTGTTCATATTTTTCAAGATCTGCTACGCACTGTTGTAAGGAAGTATACATACACGCCTACTTTTACGAAGTTTGAATAGGGCATTCAATGGGAGCAAGAGTACGTTTTTTTTCTACATACGCCACATAGTCTTGCAAAATTTTCGCATGATCAAATGCCAATGGCGGCAAAGCATCCAAGGCATAAAAGGCCGCATGTTTTGCATCGTCTCCAGCGCACAAGTCTTCGGGGTTACAAGCTTTACCAATAAAAACTACAGACATAGTATGAAAACGCGGGTCTCTATTGGGTGCAGAATAGACACCTAAAACGCCGTCAAGTTCTACGTTAAGGTTGGTTTCTTCCAGCATTTCCCGCACAGCGGCCTGTTCTACACTTTCCCCTTCATCAATAAAACCACCGGGTAAAGCAAAACCGTATGGCTCGTTGACACGCTCAATAAGTACCACCCCTCGCTGTTTGTTCTGTGGATCATAAATAATAACATCCGTGGTGGGGGTTGGATTTTTATACACGGTAATGCTGGCATTGCATTGTGGGCAGGGGATATGTTTTTTCATGCTTGGAACTATACGCTTTACGTTGCATGTTGGCAAGAGGAAGAGAGCAGGGCAATAAAAGGGCGCTTGCCTCTCATAGCCGCTTGCGCTATCACAAAGTCATGAGCAACACGCATCAACATCAAGAAAATGTACAAGGTTCAAGCGTGCATAGAGGACGTCTGGCCCCAAGCCCCACAGGCTTATTACATTTAGGAAATATTTGGTCTTTTTTGTGGGCATGGCTTTGGGCACGCTCTGCCGGCGGAAGCCTTGTTTTGCGCATGGAAGATATTGACCCGCAACGCTCGCGCGCAGATTATGCCAAAGCCATTGAACAAGATTTACATTGGCTTGGTTTAGAATGGGATGAAGAAATAGTGTACCAAAGTAGGCGGCAAGAAGCCTATATGACAGCGTTGGAAACCTTGCGAGAAAAAAACTTGCTCTATCCTTGCTACTGCACTCGTAAAGAGTTACGCACTCTTGCCGGAGCGCCACACGTTAATGATATGGGGGCTCCCTATCCCGGAACGTGCGCTTTTTTAAGTGCACAGGCTTGTATTGAAAAAGAACATAGCGGGCGGCAAGCATCGTTGCGGTTACGTACCCATGTTGTAGAAAATCAAGAACTGGTTTTTAATGATGCTATTTATGGAAAACAAGTGTTTCATTTAGGGCAAATAGGCGGCGATTTTGCCTTACGGCGATCTGATGGAGTTATAGCGTATCAGTTGGCGGTGGTGGTGGATGATTATGCTCAAGGTATGAGTCATATTGTACGCGGTTGTGATATTTTAGTGTCCACTCCGCGCCAAATACTTTTACAAAAAATGCTTAACTTTACCCAGCCTCACTACGCCCATGTCCCTTTACTTTTAGACGATGCAGGAGAACGCCTTGCCAAACGTCACAATGCGTTAAGCATACACGCTTTGCGTAATGGCGGCGTACAACCCCAGCGCATTTTAGGACTTTTGGCTTATTTAGCAGGTTTAAGTAAAGAATTAACACCTCTACACCTCCATAGGTTGTTGCAGGAGTTTTCCTTTGAAAAGTGCATTGTGCTTTGCCAATGTCAAGATATACATGTACAAAAACAGCATATAGATTTTTTATACGCAAGCTAACGTTTTACCCTTGTCATAATGCAAAAATTTTCCTATGCTCATGAAGTTGTATTCACTTTTTAACCAAGGATTATTTTAGTCATGACCGCACATTCCATATCGCAAGATCTGCTCAATACCTTGATGCCAGCAGAGCGTAGTGATGATTTTTTTGAAGCTTTGTACGGCGATGCCGAGGAAGGGGCCTATGACATTAAGCTTGTTGCGCGCGAAGTTACAGGCGATTGCGCAACTCTTGCCTTTGAGTTGCACCAACGCCCCAAAAAATGTCTTGTGTGCAGCGTTACTTATGGCTTACCACAGGTTTTTCAGCGTCATCCCTTAATTAATACCAACAAAATAGCTCAAGAAGTAGGCACGGCTCTTGGTTGGGAAAAATGCTCTTGGGAGCTGGGGCGAACCGAAGAACACAGCGC
>CAYJHX010000137.1:0-5538 GCA_964369395.1 uncultured Desulfovibrionaceae bacterium | reverse complement strand
GGGTTCAAAATACAATTTTTAAGCGCATCTATGTTAGCTTGCGTAGTAAATTGTAATAATCCTGCGCTTTGTGAATCTAAGGTTTGTTTTACAAAAGCATCCGTTTGCTCGGGGGTACCTTTCATTTGAGCTACAGCAATGGCAAAACCACGAGGCAAGAAACCTACATCGGCATACGAAAGCTGTACATTTTTAAGCATAACTTTTTGCAAAGTCGCCACGTTGGCATTTTTGAAAGCTTCGTCAAAACTTGCGAAAGGCAAGGTAAAATCCATTTTGCTCTTTATATCACCCAACTTTTGCACAGAAAAGTCTATAGCTATGGAGCTATCTTTATTATCTAAATTGATATCGCTATTAAAAGTAAAATCGGTATGCGCCATTTGCCCATCAAGCATACCTTGCGCAAGCATCACACCCGTAGGAGACTCATCTAATCGAGCCACATCAAATTTGCTATCTTTCAACGCCAAGGTAAAATTGAGGCTTTTGTTGGTTGTAGGATCATATTTCCCCTTAATAACAATTTCGCCAATGTCTGCACCGGGAGTCTCTTTGCCGTCTTTTTTAATAGTTACCACAAAGTTTTTAATGACAGTCTCTGTGTCAGCACCGGCAGACAGATAATCAGCAAAACCTTTAAGAAGCTTTTCTTCAGCGGCATTTGCTATGGCACCGTCTTTAGCATCAATATTCATTATTGCAGACAGTAAAGACATGGGAGGCATATCAAGCTTATTTAAAGAAAGGCTAGCAACTTTCGTTGTGACTGTGCCTAAGGTAGGGTCTTCTGAAGTTCCAGATATATCGGTGACCACATACTTACCAAAGCCCTGTGGCGTAATGTCTTTTATAAGAGCAGACTTGGTAAAAACAACTTGTTTAGGTTTCTCTGTGATGGTCTGCAGATCTTTTGCTTCCCAACTGTCTGCATACGCATTTAATAAAATGGCCAGATTTTCTTCGCTAGAAAATGCCCCTTTTATTTGCAATACTTTGCCAATATTTTGCTTCCAACCAACAACATGAACTTGCCCTATTTTCGATTCGGAGGTCACGCCAGCAATGGTAGATTTCCATGTCAGGTTCTTTATTATGGTCTCTTCAGCTACCAAAGGATGACCGGCGGTTTCGGGGTTGAAGCACTCAGGATTAGGCATTTTTAGCACTATTTCGCCCATACTATAGGAAACAGTAGCATCAGCTACCTCTCCCTTTACATTAGTAAGGATTAAGCTATCGCCCATGATACCATCAACTTTTACACTATCAGCAGTAATATTTTGCGCTTTTAACGCCTCAGTTACTGCCTTTTCAATCTCGCCTTTTCCTTGGTACATCAGGCCAACAAAGCCAGCAATACCTACGGCTACAAGAATAAGAAGAGCTATAAGAACTTTTTTCATATGCTTACCTCGCTGAAATGTTCATAAAATATACATAACACACAAAAAATCAGTGCGAAATATTGCACGCACTCACTACGTTGTCAATGTTTTTCTTTTTACGGCAAAAAAAGTGATAAAAACACCATAAAAAGCCTAAAAAAGTGTATTTATGAAAAAGAATATCAGTATAACCTTAGCCCGAAAACAAAAAATTTACTTAAGATATATTTCGCAACTCGCTAAAGAGATTTTTTTTCAATTTCTTGTCTTGACAGCAAGGCGCGTGTATTGCACAGTAACAAGGTATTATTTTACATATTCTAAAATATAACGAACCTTATGTACTATCGAAGGAGGATATAAGTATGGGTATAGAAGTTTTTGGCATTGGTCCTTTAGAGACCAATTGCTATGTGGTGTACCAAGGACAAAGCGCCATTGTGGTAGACCCCGGTGGAGACCCGCGCCCTGTGCTCAAATTTCTTCAAGCACAAAATCTCCAATTGGCTGCTATTTGCCTAACGCATTTGCACTTTGACCACTTGTATGGCGTGGCAGATTTACACGCAAACACCAAAGCTCCCATATATACTCCTTCAGAAGACGCCTTTTTGTTGGAAACCGACTCCGGCAAGGGCGGTATGTGGGGTTTTCCCTCGGTAAAAGCCTTTGAATCTTCGCCTTTAACAGCCGGTGAACATACTATGGGCGACCTGCGCTTTGTGGCTATCCATACACCGGGGCACACACCGGGAAGTATGTCTTTATATTTTCCTGAATTAAAGCTCATTTGCACAGGGGATGTGCTCTTTTATCGCGCTGTGGGGCGCTCTGATTTGCCTGGCGGCAATCACGACACCCTTATTGCCTCCATTAAAAAGGATTTATTTACTCTTCCTCCCGATACCATTGTCTATCCTGGGCACGGCCCCGAAACAAACATCGGAGACGAAGCCGCCAATAACCCTTTCTGCGGCGAATTTACACGCTAAACCTTCGCAGTGTAAGCAAAACCATGCACACAAGCGCCCCCCCTTTAGCACCGGTATGCATTTTGGCGTGCAGTCCTCGAGCAGGAGGCAATTCTGACCATATGGCAGAACTTTTTGCCAAGGGCGTGCGCCAAGGGGGAAAAGAGCTCAACCTACAAGCGCATATCTATGCTTTGCGAGAGTATCACATCTTGCCTTGCACGGCATGCAATGCGTGTTTTGCTCATCCACAAGGGCAATGCCAACTTTCGGCACGCGACGATGTGGCAGAACTTTTTGGACATATGGCCAAAGCTTCGCATATTTTCTTGGCGGCTCCCATCTTTTTTTATCATGTACCTGCCATGGCCAAAGCCTTTATGGATAGAGCACAACAATTTTGGGCGCAACGTATGTGCCACAATACATACGGCGCAACACATAAGCATGTTGCCCCCCAAAATAGACCACAACACAATAACCATCAACACACGTCCTTAAGTATATTGCAAAAGGGGCGCCCTCCTTTACAAAATAATGTAAGTGTGGGGCTTGTGGCGGCCAGAACCAAGGGCGACAACCTTTTTGCGGGCACTTTATGGTCGTTGCGCTATTTCTTTGACCTCTTCGACAAAGAAGTGGGCCAACAACACCTTTTTATGGGACATGATGGCCCCAGCGATTTTGCAAAGGATGCCGCGGCCTGTGCGCACATAGAAGCCGCAGGCTATGCTGTTGGCACTGCTATGAGCAACGAAAAACCATTATCCTCATAACCAGCATGCTTTTTTCACAAAAAACTGCCCTTTTCTTTGAATACATACAAAAAGCCCTATTTCGCCAGCGTTGCTGTGTGGCCTGCTTTAGCCCTTTTACACCGCCCCAATATACACCTGCGGTAATGCCAACAGCAGTCTCCCTCACCATACCCCCTTTTACGCAAGTGCGCCCAACACAAGAAAGCATTCAAGAAGAAGTATCCAAAGAAAACTCACTCGCGATACAGGCATACCCACCTCTATTACTTGAGCATCTTTGTCCGCAATGTGCGGCAAACATGCCGCCCCCATTACTGCAGGCTTGCTCTTTATGTGGTCGTCCCTTGCCGCCTATGGAACCTGTCCATAAAAAAGCCCATGAAACGACCTCTCAAATAATTCCTACAGTAACGCATAACGTCATCACAATAAAAAAAGCTCAATATCAGCAAATTCGAAAACAAAACAAAGAAACGATACCAGCGCAAAAACATACAAAAATACAACTTCATAGTAAACCGCAAGACACAGCACAAGGGCAACAACAGGAAATACAGCAAAAGCCGCAACAGGCCGCACATTGTTTGTCTTGTAGAACACACCCTCCGTCATGGGATGCCCTACAAGCCTATGCCCATTATACTGATGTCTTAAAAATACTTTTGCTCAAATACAAATTTTCAGCAAATTTTGCTGCTATCCCGTTATTATCGTCCCTTTTGGCAAACAGTTGCCATGCCCTACCCCCTGCTGATATACTCATACCCATGCCAAGACATACTAAACGCCTTGGCATACAAGGGTTTGACCATATTTTAGAACTCTGTCGCCCCTTAGAAAAAGCATTGGGCATCCCTTTAGGCCTGCACCATTTTCGCAGAACGCACTTTACCCCACCCCAAGCCAGTTTGCCCGCCGCACAAAGAAAGAATAACCCCAAAAACAGCTTTTATGCCCAAGACCTTGTGCACAAACGCGTCCTTCTTGTGGATGATATTATGACCACCGGAGCCACCCTACAGCACGCAAGCTTAGCCTTACGTAAAGCCGGAGCCACACGCATTTACGTTGCCTTAATTGCGCGAGTACCTCAACTGGATTAGCTTGCAATCCTCATGTACACAAAATAGCCTTCATGGCAAAAAACCGTGTATAATGCCACATAAGTAGCACTTTCAATGCAAAAAAAGTGTTGTCATATGTGTATATCCCTTTTATAGTCTTTGTGCGCAGAAGAATTCATATAGGTTTCAAACTCATAAATTATACTAGCAAGGAGAGCTAAACTATGAAAAATCTTTTTGATGTCATGCAAGGCGGCAATTTAGGCAATATTGGACAAAGCCTTAACAGTGCTCTTGGAGGCAAATTAGATGCTGTTATGAAAGGCGCCGGCGGTAAGCCCACCTCTGGCGGCGCTGCCCCTGCACAATCAGGAGGTTTTGGCAATGTGGGTACTCTCTTAGGCTCTGCAGCCATTGGTGGCGTGCTTGGAGCGCTTTTTTCTGGCAAAAAAGCTAAAAAAATGGCCAAAAGTGCTGTCCTTGTGGGCGGAACAGCCGCTGCTGGCGCTTTGGCTTGGAATTTCTACCAAAAATGGGCTCAAAACAAAAATAGCGCACCCGCTGCTGGCAACAATCAATGCGGTGGCGGCAATCAATTTGGCGGTGCACCTGCTGGCGGCAGTAATCAATTTGGCGATGTGGCCGCAACACCCGTAGCCATAAGCCAAACACAAGCTGCAGCCCCCACAGCAAGCAACATTGAAGACCAAACAGCACTCATTTTGCTTGAAGCCATGGTCTTTGCCGCCAGAGCCGACGGGCATATTGACGAAGAAGAAAAAGCCTATATTCACAATGCTGTAGATTCTCTCTTCCCTGATCAGGAAATGAGCGCCGTACTTACCAATTTCTTAGAGCAACCTGTAGACCCCATGTCATTGGCTTGCAAAGTAAGCACACCAGAAGAAGCACAAGATCTTTACCGCCTTTCTTGCGCGGCCATTGAGATTGATTCTTACATGGAGCGCTCCTACCTTGACGGCCTTGCTAAAGCCTTACACATTGAAGAAGCTCAAAAAAATCAATTGGAAAAAGAAGCTTTAGCTGTGCGCGCTTCCATGGAATAAACAGAGATATTTATTCACCGGCTTTTAGAGAGTTTACTTCAAAAGAGTTTTTTGTGGCTTTATTCCATAAAATGTATGCAGGACATGCAATAAAGCCACATTAAAATATAAGAGAGGAAAAACATGAAACATCTTTTATTATTAGCAAGCGTAAGCATGCTCTTTTTTATGATGGGATGCCGAGAATATAACCCCTTCTACGAAGATACACAGCCTAAAACTCCCGTAGAGCAACCTACCGAAGCTCAGCTGTATATACCACCACCTCCGGCAGAACCCATGCACGCATC
>CAYJHX010000136.1:0-5550 GCA_964369395.1 uncultured Desulfovibrionaceae bacterium | reverse complement strand
CTAAGGGAGACAGCGTGAGCTTTTCTAGTGATGCAAAGTTGATGGCCGAAGCTAATCGTGTGGCCATGCAAGAAGGTTCTGGTGACGTTGCACGTGCCGAAAAAGTAGCTCAGTTGCGTGCGCAAGTACAAGGCGGTACGTACCAAGTGGATAATAGAGCCGTAGCTCAAGGGCTTGCACGCGAAGAAAGCGCTTTGTTTGTGGTATAAGTCTTATAGCACGACGTAAAAGGCACGGATGCTTTGTTGTCCCGTTGCGTCGTTGTTTACTTTTTGCAAATATCTTCGGCGTTTTTTAGGGTTATTGTTTTGTTATTCTTTTTTTGGGGCAACGCTTTCAGTTTTTCCAAAAAGTCGTTGCGAGATGTGTAGCAACGAAACAATCCATGCAATGCATACAATCTTTATAAAAACGCTATATTTATTATAGTATTGAATTATTAGTTAAAAATATGTGAGATATGACAGGGTATTGCCATAAACAATACCCTGTTTTTTTATTATTGCGACTATGAAATTTCTTTCCTTAAGTCTTTTTCATTACAACCGATAAAAGATGTGATGGGGTGTAAAGCTCTGTTTTAGGCTACGCTATAATATACTTTAGCATAGTTTTTGCATTAGAACCTGTGCCGTAGTTTCACTTACGGACAAGAGGCAAAATTTTCCACACGAGGGTAGTTATATGTCAAACACCATATCGGGCGGCATATCTTTTTCTGGTATCGGTAGCGGTACCGACTTTAATGAAATTATAGCTCAATTAAAAGAAGTTGAGTCTATAAAGCTGTATAATTTGGAAGACTCTCGTGATGTCGCCAATGAATCTTACGAAGCGTACCAAGAGCTGTTGGACGTTATTGCCGAGGCACAAGAAGCCCTTGGCAATTTGGACAGTCCGTCAAAATTTCTTACTAAAATTGCCGCCAGTAGCGACGAAGCCACCATTGGGGTAAAGGCTGACGCTGAGGCTGTAGACGGCACTCATAAAATAGAAGTAAAGCAGCTGGCCAGCAATGCTATTTGGGCTAGCACGCATACCTATGACGATAAAACCACCGTCATCAATACCACCAGCGCTGCCATAGATTTTACCTATACGTATAAGGGTGAAACACAAACCCTAGCTGTGCCTCCGGGAACAACCTTGGAAGGCTTTGCCAACATGCTCAATGAAAATAAAGCCAACCCCGGCGTACAAATGAGCATGATGAAAACTGCCGATGGCTATACCTTCCAGATTTCCGGTAAAGAATCGGGCGCAGATGCGAACTTACAAATTTTGCCTTCAAATCTTTTAGGCATGACAGGGGCTGCTGGTGCGTGGCAATCTTCCTCTGCTGTGGATTTAAGCAAGCCTTTAAATGATGGGGATATAGTTAATTCCTATACATATAAGCTGACATTCAATGATGGAAGCACTCTTGAAACAGACCCCGTAGCTGGTGATGCGACGCAAGACGAAATTTATAATGCCATCATTGCTAAAGATCCTACCGCGGCTACTTTAGTCAACGGGAATATGGTCATCAATGATTTACGCTCCATAGAGACCATTTCGGAAACACCCGGAACGCCCCCCACATCAAGCAGTACTACCTCAAAGGTAACGCCCACCACCTCCTTTAGCCTTGATGGTACGCTAAGAGATAGCACTATAGCTGACTCTGCCAACTATGTATTTACCAATGCAGATAATGAAACGGTAAATATTGTCATGACGGGCAGTCATACACAGCACGATATTTTACAAGCGCTCAATGCTAAGGGATACAAAGTTAGTGCCACCGAAAACACCGACACGGGTAAAACAGAAGTATCCATTGACGGCATTACCAATGTCGACGATTTTTTGGCTACGGAATTAAGTACCCCCAGCAGTTCCACCTTAGACGGATTTAGCGTACAAGGGCCTTTGAGCGGTATGACCCTACCACCCAAAGAGTATACTTTTACCAACGATAATGGCGCCACCTTTACCGTCAGTATGACAGAAGATCATACGCCGGAAGATGTGCTCAGTGCCATCAATACCAGTGGTTATAAGACGGTTGTGACCGAGCCTAGCGATCCTGCTGCAAGCCCTACGGGTATAGCCATTGAGGGCTTAAGCAATTTTGACGATTTTTATGTAGCTCTTCAAGGCGCTTCTTCTGCGGTAACTCCCATTACCGAAACGACTATTTTTGGTATGAATGGCAATTTAAATGCTACTATCACAGGTGGGGCCACGTATAATTTTGTGGATGCCACCGGAGCTACAGTTCCCGTTGTCATGGCAGGTGACCACAGTCAGTTAGATGTGCTCAATGCATTAGAGGGTGCTGGACATGCTGTAGATATTTCCCTAGCGAGTACGGGGCAATATATTATTACGGCAGCAGGCATTAGCAATGTGGACGACTTTTTAGCCACCGATACGGGACGCATCATTCCCACCACCACATGGCCAGCTTATAGCCAGGCCCTTGACAGTACTGCCCCTATACAGAGTGGTATTGTGCCTGAAGAAGTGACCATAAGTTTTGCCATGTCTGATGGAACATCTAAAGAAGTAACGGTTACCAACGACCAAACCATGGCTGAGGTGCTTGCCGCTGCCGGTATTACGTATAGCCAAGATGCTGATAACAAGCTGACCTTAGACAATGTGGCTGCCGTAACGGGTATTCCTGGTTCCGTAGGCATGAGCGGCTCTGCCACCAGCTCCGATGTTTGGGCCATTCAAGGGTCACAAGACGCTATTTTTAAAGTGGATAACTGGCCGCAAGATTTAACGTCCAGCACCAACGAAGTAGCCGACGTTTTAGAAGGCATCACCCTTACCTTACGCGATGTGGGTACAGCGCAAATTACCGTAGCCGCCGATACCGATTCGGTGAAGGATAATATCCAAACGGTACTTGATGCCTTCAACTCTGTCTTGAAAAAAATTCAAGACTTAACGGCCATTACGGAAGATGTATCGCCTACCTATGATGAATACGGCAATGCTGGCATGGATACCACTGAAGGCTCTGCCCTTACAGGTGATTACAGCGTGCAAGCCTTTGCAGGACGCTTAAAAGATAGCATTGGTGGCCATCCTCCCGGCTTCCAGCCCATGACTGCCGATGATATTTTCTCCGGAGATTTTATTGCCAGTCTTGCCATGATGGGCATTAAGGTGTCTTCTGACATAGATTCGGCAGATTATGGTCTCTTTACCATTGCTCCTCACGGTAGCACAGATGAAATTCAAGCCTTTGACCAAGCCCTTTTTGACGATGCCATTGCTAACCATCTTGAAGATGTCATTGACTTTTTCGCCAGCGATAGCGTAGGCACGTCTTCTTCGCCAAACTTCCGCTATGCCAATCACATTGATGGATTAACGGAACCCGGTACCTATGAAGTTACGTATGATGTAGGTGTTGATGGTCAGCCTTACAATGTGATGATCAACGGTTTTGCTGCATCAAAAAGTGATACGCAACCCAATACTTTTTCCGTGGGCAATGCTGGCGGTGCTTCAGGTATGGCCATTACCATTGACAATTTAACTCAAGGTTCTTATTCAGGAACGGTATCGGTACAACAAGGAAAAGTAAATCAGATGATTGACTTTTTCATGGCAGAATTGAAGTATGTTGAACCGAAACTGAGCGATCCTTCTCTTGGCGATGAAAATGGCGCCTTGATGATTGCCAAAGAAAGCTATGCTGAGCAAATTCGCAGCTATGATGAGCAAATCAGCGAAGAAATGGAAAGATTAGAGCGCTGGGAAACACGGGAAAAACTTAAGTACGCACGCTTAGATACCTTGCTTGGCGACTATAATGGTAACATGGAAATCTTAAACCAACAGTTAGCGCAACTGGGTTAAGTATTGCACTTGCCTACCGATAGGGTTATATAAGACCGAAGATGATAAAGTATGAGACATATAACTGTAGAGGAAATTTATGAATAAGGCAGCACAAGCCTATTTTCAGACCAAAGTAAGCACCACCGATCAAGGGCAACTCTTACTCTTACTCTATGATGGCGCCTTACGCTTTTTGGCGCAAGCACGCGAAAAAATAGAGGCAAAAGACTATGCCGCAAAAGGCATTTTAATTTCTAAAGTTATTGATATTTTAAGTGAATTGACCAATACTTTGAACTTAGAAAAGGGTGGCACTTTAGCTGAAAACTTAAATAATCTTTATTTTCTCTGTACCACACGACTTTTGCAAGCCAATTTAAAAATGGATGTGGATCAATTAGAAAGTGTGGTGAGCATTTTGTCGGGCTTGCGTTCGGCCTATGCGGAAATCATCGAAACACCGGAGGCTAAGAAGGCTTCGGCGCAAATTTCTGCTAGATTAAATGTGGACGCTTCGCTCACGCAAAGAGCCGCCGTTTCCGTGCAAAATCATGCGGCTCCCACCAGTTTTGGCAGAATGCAAGCTCGCAATGCTTACGGCGCACAAAGACCTGCGGCTCCTGCAGGTGCACAAATGCCGCCTTCGGGTATTCCTGCTGCTGGCATGCAACAAGCACCACAACAGGCGGCGCAAGCTGTGCAGTCTGAGCAGACAAGACAATCCGCTCCGCAAATGGCACAACCTGCCACAGCACAACCTACGGGGCAAGCTCCACAAGTGGCTCAAGCGGCAACGCCATCGGTTGCTCAAGAAACATTACAAACAAGTGCCCAACCCACACCATCTGCGCAAAATAGGCAAAGTGGACAAAGCGGGCAGGGCATGCATACTGCTCAAGAAGCACAATCTGCTAGGGCCATCCCTTTTGCTCATGGGGCGCAAGCTCCGGCTTCTGCTCCCGTGGCAGCACCATCTATGGCTTCGCCAGCACAGCCAAGTCCATCTTCTCCCGTGGGGCAACAAGCAGCGCAACAGGTTCAACCAACGCAGCAGGCTGTACAGCATTCTCAGGCACAGCGTCCAGCGACTCCTGCCAATGCCACAAATGTAGCTAGTCCTGCGCCTGTGGCATCTACGGCACCTGCAACACCTGCGACTCCTACAACACAAAAGCCTGCTCCTGCGCCAACTCCCAAGGCTCCACTAGCTCCCAAGCAGGGCTTTGGTGTTTCTGGTTTTGCTTATACCAAGGCTTTTGGTAAATAGGGGCTTGCGCCTTATAATTTTCTTAAAATTTAAATAAAAGAGTAGACTTAGGTTTGCTCTTTTATTTTTTTTGTGCTCCAGAAATCTTGCTTGACAAAATGCTTTAGACAAGGCATCGAAGTAAGTACATCCTCACATGAGGATGATTTATGGAGAATGTTATTTCATCTTGGTACTCACGGTACCTTTTTACAAATAGGAGAATATAATGAAAAAATTTGCTTTACTCGCTTTATTAGCCATGATGGCTTTGGCACAAATTGCTTGCGCACCTCCTCCTCCCGGATATTATCATCACAATTCCAACAATAATTATCATGGTGGCCATAATAACCGCCATAATAAGCACGAAAATCATCTTCAAAGACAAGAAAATAAACTTCAAAGGCAAGAGAATAAATTGCAAAGACAAGAAAACCATTTGCAAAAAGAAGAAA
>CAYJHX010000135.1:0-5565 GCA_964369395.1 uncultured Desulfovibrionaceae bacterium | reverse complement strand
CGAATATAGTCCAGCTGTGCGCAAATTTCTTCTTTTAAATTCCACGGCAAAATAAGTATATAGTCTGGTTTTTCTTCACGAATTTTTGCTTCCGAAACCACAGGAATACGGCTTCCTGGTAAGAATAAGCCCTGCTTATACGGAGACGCGTCCACAACAAAAGAAAGTAAATCTTGCCGAATGCCCAAATAGTTTATAAGCGTATTACCTTTAGCGGCAGCGCCATAGCCCACCACTTTTTTCCCTTCTTTCTTGGCTTGCAACAAAAAGCGCATCAGCGCAAAACGAATATGTTGGATTCTTTCTTGAAAAGAAAGGTAGTAGTCCAAAGAATACATACCGGCGGCTTCTTCCTTGGCTAAAAGCGTGTTTACTGCCGACGTGGTTTTGTGTTGGGCTTTTTCCCTACAAGCATACACACGCATGGAACCTCCATGAGTGGGCAACTCTTCCACATCAAAAACGCGCAAACCGTATTTTTGTAAAAGAGACTGCAAACAAAAAAGGCTATGATAAAAATAATGCTCATGATAAATGGTATCAAATTGTGTTTCTTCTACCAAGCGCAAGATATGTGGAATTTCCATGGTCACCACACCTTGCGGGCGCAAGATATGGGCTATACCATCTATCAGATCATGTATTTGAGGAATATGCGCAAAAACATTTATACCACACACAAGGTCGGCTTGCTTACCCTGCACGCACAGCTTCTCTGCCAACGTTTTAGTAAAAAAAGTGGTTAACGTAGAAACGCCCTTTTTTTCTGCTTCCTTGGCTGCTTGTACGCTAGGATCAATGCCAAGGCAAGGTATACCAAGAGCTACAGCATGCTGCAATAAATAACCATCGTTGGAACCTATTTCTAGCATAAAGGAGTTTTTGCCTAGTGCAAAGCGCTGTTGCATAGCTTGAACATAATTTTTGGCATGCATAACCCAAGAAGCAGAGTAAGAAGAAAAATAGACATAATCGGGCGTAAAAATCTCCTCTGCAGCTTTATATTCTGGCACTTGCACTAAAAAGCACTGCGCACACACATATACCTGCAAAGGGTAATACACTTCCGCTTCTTGCAATTGTTCTTGACGCAAAAAAGCGTTGGATGGTGGACAGGTGCCAAGGTCTGCAAATATATGCGTCAAGGGCTGATGACAAAAGCGACAAAAATGTGTACTCACGTTATATATTCCTCTTTGCTGTTTCCCCAAAAATAACAGTACCACACTTTATTTCCCTAACAGAATGCCATCTTCACGAGCCAAAGCACTTAATTCACTCACCAACATTTTAAACGATCTTTCATTGATAGCCCATCTTTGTAAAAGCATCTTAACAACACTGGCTAAATAAGCCTTAGGATTGTCCGCTGTTTGCGCAACCGTTCGTGCAATATTATATTGCACATGAGCGATTCCTAAAGGAATAAGTTCCGGTATATGTTTTTCAGGATTATAATCTTGAGCATGATATGCTCGAAGAACTCGTTCCCACATTTCTAAAAATCCTTCATTTCTTGGGGGATCAATACGATAAAAAGTAGCCGCTGGGCATAATACCATGGAACCATAAGCGGCGATTTGTGAAAGTATGGCATGATCAATACCAGTATATTTTTGCTTTTTGCATCGCAAAAAAGCCGCCAAAAAAACTTCTTTCCTTATCAAACCATAATATAAGGAACAGTTAGATAAATGTTCAATGGTGGCAAACACACGAGTACTAGGGTTTTCATCTTGCAAAAGACTAGAATACCTATAGGAATAAAACGTTTTAAAGGCATATTCGTGTGATAGATGTACGGCATTGGTATAGGCATGCACAGCCTCTGTCGTATCAAGGATATGCCGCAATGCAGACACATAATTTTGTGAAAGCAAATCGTGCCCCCCCATAATCATAAAGTACTCATTCTCTGCACGCTGTAAACAATTGAAAAAGTTATCCTCTACAGATTGTGTCACATCATAACGGTAATAGGTAATCTGTGGATACTTTTGGGCAAATTCTTGACAAACTTCAGAAGTACCGTCGGTGGACGCATTATCGGAAATGAAAATTTGTTCAGCCCCTTGTCCTATTACAGAATGTAAAGTGTGACGAATAAATTGTATTTCATTATAGACAGGAATGCCGATAGTTACTTTTTTAGACATAGATATTCCGTAATGTTAATATTATATGCCCCATTTTTGCACAAGCGCATCGCAAAGTTGCCTTTGCTCCGCGATGGCATACACAGGACTATAGTCCAACCCCATAGCAATACACTCCTGGCAAACAGGAGAATGCATGCGCATATTCATAATATCCTCGAAAGAAACGGTACGTATATCACCAAGCCTACAATCTTGTGCTTCATTAAGCCGTGTACAGCATCCTAGATTAACTTGCGCATCATGTGAAAGCGCAAGATAGTACCACTGATCACAAACAAATTTTTTAGGGCGAATATATTTTAAAGCTTCATAATCAAATAAAAAAAGGCTTTTTCTTGCTAAGTCATGTATTTCTTGCGACATAGTATTGTTGTGATAGGCGCGCGCAAATTCATAAGAATTAAAAAAAGCAAGTACAGGTGAAAAAGAAAAATGAATTTTACGACTAAAAATTTGTGCCGAAGCAATCTCATTTAGATTGTGCTTATATATATGATAGGACAAATGTTTATTAACATTTTTAAATTTCATCAAGTCCTTTGCCATGCAAAGAATATTTGACATTGTCTTTTCAAAATTAAATTTATGGGCAAAATCATAAGATTTTTGACTAAAACCAGGGATAGAAAAAATAACCGTGCTGAGACTTGGCATTTTTTCAGGGTCAAGCTCAATACAGCAGCTCCCATTAGTAGAAAAAAACAAGCTCCCTTTATAATAAGAATTATTTTTTAGAATCGAAAAAATTTCATGTATATTTGGGTGAATAAGTGGCTCACCCCAATTATGCAATGCTATAGTAGCATCCTGTGTAATAATACCATTGCACAACAGATAGTCTACCACCTCACCAAAGGTATCTGGGGGCATAAACCGAGGCGCGCTATTTTCTAAAGGAGGAGGCAATAAGCCTTGTTTTCGGGCTCCTCTATCACACCACACGCATTTTGCATTGCATGTACCTGAAATATCAATATACACTTTATTAAAGGCACTATTCGTAGCCATAGCAATTCTCCACAATGGTAAAAAGCAACTTTAATTTTCAAACTGCATATAAGGAATACTACCATCCATGCTTTTTTGTCGCGCTTCGCAAGGATCATGTGGTATATCTGTGCAATTACAAATGAGTGCCATCTCTTGCCTTTCATTAAAAAAACCGTACCAGACATAAGGAGGAATACACAAACGTTTATAATTTTTCTCTCTCCCCAAAAGCACTTTAAGCAAGGTTTTATACGTTGGGCTTTCAGGCCTATCATCATATAAAACCACCAAAAGTTCACCTACGGGGACAGCCAACATTTGCGTTTGTTTTGTATGCATTTTCCAAGCTTTTACAGCCCCTGCTGCCACTTCAGAAAAATATACTTCTGCCATTGCATGTGTGGAAGAAAAGTCTTCTCGCAACATATGCAACACGGCTCCCCCTGGCGTGGGAAAAATATCTAAATCGACAGTAAAAACACCCTCGATAGCACAAGCACTCTTCTCAACAGCAACAGAAGAAACACCATTTTTTACTGTGCTGTCCATGATAACTCTTTTTGTAAGGCTGCACAAGTGTACGCCTCTATTTGCTCTAATGTAAACGCATACATATTTGTCTTTTCTTTATAAAAAGCATGATACCAGTCCGCTGTAGCTTGCATACAAGCTGTAAAATCATACACAGGGCGCCATTGTAAATGCGCCAATGCTTTATCACAACACAACTTTAGCAAGGTGCATTCGTGTTGCAAGGAAGAAATTTGGCGCTGCATGGTACTTTCAAAACCTGGCCAATACTGTTGCAACGTTTCCACCACATGAGCTACAGAAGCATTCATATCTGCCGAAGGCCCCAAATTATAGGCTTGGCCTCGCAAATTAAAAGGGGTATTTTCTTGTAATAATAGCTTAGCCCCCAGCCACAAATACCCCGAAAGAGGTTCTAGCACATGCTGCCATGGACGTGTGGCATGGGGACTACGAATATGCACTGCTTCCCCTTGCGCATAAGCGCGAGCACAATCAGGAACAATACGATCTTTTGCAAAATCACCGCCACCCACTACATTACCAGCACGTACTGTGGCACACGCGGGGCCTTCTAGAGAAAAATAGGATGCAAAGTAAGACTGAGCAATAATTTCGGCACAAGCCTTAGAGGCACTGTAGGGGTCTATGCCGCCAAGGGGGTCTTCTTCGCGATAGCCATACAACCATTCATTATTTTGATAACATTTATCGCTGGTTATGCACACACAAGCCTGTACAGAAGGTGTCTGGCGCAAAACCTCCAAAATATTAAAGGTCCCCAAGGCATTGCTTTCAAAGGTCGTGACAGGATCTTGGTAGGAAGTGTGCACAATGGCTTGTGCTGCTAAATGAAAAATTATATCCGGTTGAAACTCTTGAATGCTTTTAGTCAGTTGTCGCCTATCTCGCACATCAGCACGTACATCATGCAAGCGTCCTTCTAGCTGCAACTCAGAAAAAAGTGACGGAGATGTAGGAATATCATGCGAGTATCCCATAACTTCAGCGCCCAGCGCCAACAGCCACGTACTAAGCCACGCCCCTTTAAAGCCTGTATGACCTGTTATAAAAACTTTACGTCCTGCATAGACATTTTTAAACATATGCACACCTTACTTTGTCCAAAAAGCCTTTCCGTCTTTCCACAAATCATTCAGATAGTATGTATCGCGTAAAGTATCCATACATTCCCAACGACCGGGATGGGGATACATGGCAAGCTGTCCTTGACTGGCTAATTCTTTAAACGCATCTTGTTCAAATTCTGTAGCATCACTTTCGCTCAAACGCTCTAAAAACTGTCGTTTAAATACAAAAAAACCACCGTTAATATATTCATTAAGCACGGGCTTTTCATCCCAAGAAAGCACCGCTCCCTTGGCATCGGTACTGGCAGTACCAAAACGAGATGGAATGCGTACCCCTGTAAAAGTACACATCTTGTTTTGAGCCTTATGATATTCCACCAATTGTGCAATATCCACATTAGCCACGCCATCACCATAGGTAAGCATAAAATCTTCTTGAGAATCAAGATATTTTGCTACACGCAACAATCTTTGCGTTTTTAAAGCATGCTCTCCAGTATCACACAAGGTAATACGCCAGTCAACGCTTATGCTATCGTGACTTTGCACAGTACCTGTCTGTAAATCCACCGTGAAATCTGAATTTTGAATTTTATAATCATAAAAATATTGTTTAATCATCTCTCCTTTATATCCTAAAGGAAGGATAAAATCTTTATAACCATAGCGTGCATAGATAGACATAATATGCCAAAGCACAGGTCGACCGCCTATTTCCACCATGGGCTTTGGCCGAAACTCTGTTTCTTCACGAAGACGCGTGCCAAGCCCGCCACAAAGAATGACTACTCTCA
>CAYJHX010000134.1:0-5581 GCA_964369395.1 uncultured Desulfovibrionaceae bacterium | reverse complement strand
TGGTATTACAATGAAAGTCATTGCGAGCGAAGCGAAGCAATCCATGTATTTTAGTATTTTTTAGAATTATGCAGAGGTCTCAAAACAGATGAATATAAGGCTTGCAAAGGGGGCTATCCCCTTTGGCGGGGTGAAAGGCAGAAGCTTTGAATAGATATATGAAATAAGCGCGTAATAAGCGCGTTTTGAAAAGGGAGGGGAGCCCATGAAATGGGCGGGGAGGGAAAAACTTTTTGGCGCTAGCAAAAGTTTTTCCCTCCCCGAAAAAAGACTGTAGCCTATACTCTGAGAGCCCTTCGTAATCCATTAATCCCTTACAAAAGGCTCTCAAGAGAAAATAGCTTATTTTATCAGCAAAAGGTTAAATACCCATGATATTATAACCGCTGTCTACATACAGAATTTGCCCTGTAACAGCTGCAGATAAGTCCGAACCAAGGAACACAGCGGAGCCGCCCACATCGGTGGTGGTTACATTGCGACGTAAAGGAGCGTTTTCTTCAATATGCGAAAAAAAGTTCTTAAGACTAGCTACAGCAGAAGCAGCTAAAGTCTTGATGGGACCGGCGCTGATGGCATTGATACGCACATTTTTTGCCCCAAGATCCACGGCTAAATAGCGTACAGAGGCTTCAAGTCCGGCTTTGGCTACGCCCATAACGTTATAGCCAGGTAGCACTCGCTGAGAGCCATTATAGGTCATGGTGATAACAGAGGCGCCATCGGTAAGTAAGGGCTCAAAGGCTTGGCATACAGCCGTTAAGGAATAAGAAGAGACTTCTTGAGCTAGGGCGTATCCATCGCGTTTCGTATCTAAAAAGCGCCCTTGCAAATCTTCGCGATTTGCATAGGCCACAGAGTGCACAAGAATATCTACGCCGCCCCATTTTTCTTGCACAAATTGCACAGCTTCCGCAATTTGTGCGTCGTTACAGACATCTAAAGCTACGGTAAATTCGCCGCCCATTTCTTCACTGATGGGATCTACACGCTTTTTAATAGCATCGCCCACATAGGAGAAGGCCAAGCGTGCCCCTTGCTCTTTAAAGGATTGGGCTACGCCATAGGCTATACTTTTATTATTGGCTACACCTAAAATAAGTGCTCTTTTTCCTTGTAATAACATGCTCTGTCTCCTTATTCTGCGTCAAAGGACTTTCCGGTAAGAATTTTATAGGCTTCGGCATACCGTCCGGCGGTGGCGTCAATGACGTCTTGCGGCAAGGTGGGCGGTGGTGGTGTTTTGTCCCAAGGCTGAGCAGAAAGCCAGTCGCGCAAATATTGTTTATCAAAACTAGGCTGAGCGCGGCCTTCTTGGTATTGATCTGCAGGCCAAAAACGCGAAGAGTCTGGCGTCATAACTTCATCAATAAGTACAAGCTGTCCATTGACCATACCAAATTCAAACTTTGTGTCGGCCATAAGTATGCCGCGGGTGGCAGCGTATTCGCGCCCAGCTTCAAAAATACGCAAAGACACGTCTTGCACCTTCTTAGCTACTTCTTCGCCTAAAAGTGCCGTAGCTTGAGCTACAGTAATATTTTCATCATGCTCGCCAAGTTCGGCCTTGGTAGAAGGGGTAAAAATGGCAGGTTCAATTTTGGCAGACTCTTGCATATTGGCAGGCAAGGTATAGCCACACAAAGAACCAGTGGCCTTGTAGTCTTTCCAACCGGAGCCTGTAAGGCAACCGCGCACAATACATTCCACAGGAAGAGGTTTTGCTCTTTTTACCAATACAGAGCGCCCTTCAAGCTCGTCTTTCCATGGCTGCAAAGCCGCAGGAAATTTGCGTACATCACTTTCGATGAGATGATTGGGAATAATGTCTTTAAAGCGATCCATCCAAAATAAAGTAATCTTATTTAAAATAACACCTTTATAGGGTACTGGCTCATTCATAATCACATCAAAGGCCGACATACGGTCAGTAGTGACTATAAGCAAGGTTTCGGCGTCAATTTCGTACATATCTCGTACCTTGCCCCGTGCAATTAAAGGGAAGGCATCAATACTGGTTTGCATAACCACTTTCATATTTCTTACTCCTTATGAAAACTCTAACAAAGAGGGTATTTTTTAGTAACTAGGAAGAAAATTTACTCACACGGCATTCCATAGAACGGGCATGAGCTTCAAGACCTTCTAAACGAGCCAAACGCGCAATGGACTTGGCATGCTTTTGCACAAAAGAAGGCGAAGCCGCCACTACGGAAGAACGCTTGCAAAAAGTTTGTACGGTTAATGGTGAAGAAAAACGCGCTGTGCCCATGGTAGGCAACACATGGTTTGGCCCGGCAAAATAATCACCCACAGCTTCTGGTGAATGCGACCCCATGAAAATGGCACCTGCATGGCGTATGAAGGGCATAATGGCCCAAGGGTCTTTCACACACAGTTCCAAATGCTCGGGGGCCACTTTGTTAGCAAGGGCCACCGCCACACGCATATTAGGAGTTACCACAATGGCACCCCAATCTTTCAAAGATTTTGCCGCCACATCGGCGCGAGGTAAAGCGGCGCATTGCACATCTAATTCTCGTTGAATGGCCTCCGCCATAAAGGGGGTATCGGTAAGGCACACAGCCGAAGCTAAAGAATCGTGCTCCGCTTGCGAAAGCATGTCGGCAGCCACCCATGCAGGATTGGCTGAGCTATCGGCAATGACGAGCACTTCGCTGGGGCCTGCAATCATATCTATGCCCACACGCCCTTGCACCATGCGCTTGGCTGTGGTTACATAAATATTTCCCGGCCCGGCAATAACATCTACAGGCGCAATACTTTCGGTGCCATAGGCCAAGGCTGCAATGGCCCATGCCGAACCCATGCAATACACTTCGTCAATATCTAGCAAGTGCGCCACAGCCAAAATATGCGGATTGATGGTGCCGTCTTCACGAGGGGGCGTCACCACTGCAAGGCTTTTTACACCAGCCACTTGCGCAGGAATAGCATTCATAAGCAACGAAGAAAGCAAGGGGGTATTGCCACCTTGCCCACCGGGCACATACAAGCCTGCACGGTCTACCGGTAAAATCTTTTGCCCTAAAATAGTGCCATCTTCACGCGTGATAAACCACGATTTTTCCATTTGCGCTTCGTGAAAGGTACGAATATTTGCTGCAGCTTCAGCAATAATATGCATATCTTCGCCGGCTACCAAGGCGGCACTGCGTTCAATATCTGAGGCATCCAAGCGCAAAGCAAAAGCACCGTCTTCTATACGCGGGCAATCAAAGCGCCTTGTGTACTCTATTAAAGCTGTATCACCTCGTTTTTGTACATCTTGCAAAATATCATGTACCACAGAATCTACAGTTTCTTCTGTATTTTCACGCCCCTTGATAATTTCTTCCAACAAAGGCCAATCTTTTTCCGAAGCACATTGCAACACGCGACAAGACATATTTTTTCTCCAAAATACAAAGCGCCCACTTAAAGGAGGCTCTAGACTGCTGACAAAATTTTCTAAGGAAAGTTGTTTTGAAAAAAGTTCTTTCTTTCAGACAATTTTAATTATGACATATAGTTATTAAGCTATACAAAGGTAAATTTCTGAAGCAAATATCATCATTTCACATTTGCTTCTTAGTATACCTTTTGCCATTAAACTAAAGCGCCCCTAAGGGAGTTCGTACTACTTACATAAAATGATGGAGCATTTTACAAAATAAACAAAAAAAAGTCGAGCTTTTGTCGCTAAGACTTGCCCTTGCAAGCCTGTTTTTTTTAAGAAAAAATTTACGCACAAAAGGTGCAGATATTATATTAAATTTTACTTAGCATTTTAGTATATTATCTAAAAAAGTTTTTTGCAGACCTTGACACTTTCGCATGTTTACTTAAAAATATTCCCTAGAAAGGAGTATTCTATGTCACATAAAAAAACACACGGTAGATATAAAAACGACCCCACAGACTTTTACGGGCATGCCCAAGACGCCATGGCTCAAGATTCTTTGATCGACGATCTTGACGGCATTCAAGGCTACGGCATTCCCCCCCAAGAAGAGCAAACACTCGAAGAATGTATTGTGCCGCAGACTCCCGACAATCTCAATGAGCTTTGCCTGGAACATATCTGCCCTTCTTGTACCGTCAAAGAAGAGGCTGATCAAAGCCGTTTGCGCGCCTTGGCTGAAATGGAAAATTATAAAAAACGTCTTGCTCGCGAACACGAAGAGCAGTTAACCTATGCCGCAGAGAAAGTATTGACAAGCCTTTTACCTTCTTTAGATAATCTTGATTTGGCTTTGCAATATGGCGGACAAAACGAAGCCTGCAAAGACATTCTTATGGGCGTAGAAATGACCCGCAAGCAATTGCTGGACGCGCTGAAAAATCAAGGTATGGAACCCGTGGGCGAAGTGGGAGAAGCCTTTACCCCCGAGTTACATGAAGCCCTCACCTTTGAGCAGCGCGACGATATGGAAGAAAATCATGTATCTACAGTAATGCAACGCGGTTATAGACTCAAAGGGCGTTTATTGCGTCCTGCCAAAGTGGGCATTAGTAAAAAATGAGGTGATAATGAAGGGTAAAACTCTCTCTTTTCTAGCTATTTTTGTTATGTTCTCTGCAAGTTTTTGCTGGGCGGCCACCTTGGCACCCAGCATAGATACGGGGCCAAGCTCTGTGGTTGCTGCCCCTTCGGCACCGCTCATGACCATGGCTCCACAACACAGTGGCGCAACACAGCAAGGCCATACGAGCACATTGCAAGGGAGTTTAACAAATAACCCTCAATACATTTTGGCCACCAAATTGATGCAGTCTACCATTGATTTGCTGGAAACACGTATTACTCCCGAACAACACAAACGCCTTTCCAAGTGGCAAAAAAAGTGGATTGACGGCGAAAAGGCCGCCGAAATAGCCAGACTTTCCAAAAGTATGTCTTTGGAACGTGCCTATATTACAGCTACAGTAGAACGTATGCGCGTGCTGCTTCGTATTGCCGCCGTGGTGCCGGCCACATCAAGCTACAACAGCACACAAGGCTTTTTTAACGCCAGCGTTAGTGAGACAAGCATTACCGTACAAGGCACAGCCCGCAATGCTCAAGGGGAAACATGCTCTTTTACAGGTACAGGCACACTCAACAAAGGATGGATGCAGATGAAAAATGCTGCACATGAAGATTTTTATGTGCTGTTCACCCCCAAAGCGGCTTTTATAACCTATGTGGGCGATAATGCCAGCGTGGGATGCCCTGCCCAAGTAACCTTTGGCGGGCCTTATGTGAAAGAATAGATAAAACTTTTCCTTTTTTTGGGGGAGAGGGGAAAGACGCCTAGGCGCACGATATCCGTACGGCTCGTTCCTTGCCTACGGCTACAAGCCCTTTGGGTCGGTTTGCTAGCGCCAAAAAGTCTCCCTTCTCCCTTCAAAACGCGCCTATCTGGCTACCCTTTTTATAAAAAATACATTTAAGCTTCATATCATGCGGCAATAAAATAGCATATAAAAGGCTATTCTTGCGGCAATGTAAAAGTTTTTGAGGGTGGGGATGTGGGGGAGGGCACTTTTTTCAAAAAGTTCCCTCCCCCACAAAAATCAACCATCATTTAATAGTCAA
>CAYJHX010000133.1:0-5621 GCA_964369395.1 uncultured Desulfovibrionaceae bacterium | reverse complement strand
GGATTGCTTCGCTTCGCTCGCAATGACTTTCGTTGTAATACCAAGCCATTGCGAGGAGCGCAGCGACGAAGCAATCCATGATTTTCTAATTACGCAGAGGTCTCACTTTGTACAAAACAGCTTCTTTATACAAACACAGTAAGAATTTTCTGTAAGGAAAATTCATGGAAAAGTTTTTGAGGGAGGGGAGCCCATGCAATGGGCGGGGCGGGAACTTTTTTCAAAAAGTTCCCTCCCCCCATCAACCTATCAATAGAAAAATCTACCTCCAAAAAAACTATCTGCTATGGTTTTTTCACCTGTGTTACATCTAAATCATAAGACACGGGCCCAAAAACAAAACCTTCCACAAGATCTTTTTTGTACAGCGCTTTATCTACAGTAAAGCTCAAGGGCACATAAATTTCTGCTTCATGTAAAATGCGCCAAATTTCAGCAAAATATTTTTGTGCCTCAGCTTCTTCCGTAGCACTGAGTGCCTTTTTCATGGCTGTATCCAATGCGCTTTTTTCAGCAATATATCGCTGTGCTTGGTATTCAGGATGCCCCGGCACTTGCATAATGCCGAGATAGGAATACGGGGCATAGGGCGGGCCAGAAGAGTTGGCAAAAATAAGATCAAAATTGCCCACACGTTGCGATTCAATAAAGGCAACGCCCTCTTCGCCTAACAATTGCAAGTCTATACCTATGGCTGCCAAATTGCTTTGCACCACTTGGGCTATGGCTCGCATAAGGCTTTCATGAGCCACAAATTTCAAGGTTAATTGCAATTTTTTGCCATCTTTTTGACGATAGGTCGCATTGGGCACCGTTTTCCAGCCAGCAGCCTCTAGCAGTTTTTTCGCTTCTTCCACATCAAAAGGATACGGCGTCAAGGGAACATTACAATACGGTAGATCCACCGACATCAAGCGCTCTGCAGGTAATTCCTGCCCCAAAAGCACCCCTTGTAAAATAGCTGGCCTATCAATGGCCCGCATAATAGCTTTGCGCACCTGTATATCTTGCAAAGGGCCGCCACCGGAATTCATGGCAATAATGCGCGTATTGCGCGGCATAGATTGTGCCGTGGCGTAGGCAGCATCTTTAGCAAAAAGCGCATAAGCATCGGGCTGAATCTCGGCTGTGCCGTGATCGCCCATGACGGTGGCAATAATATCAATTTCACCGGTTTCTAAAGCTACGGCTCGCGCTTCGGCATCGGGAATAACCTTTACCATAAATTTCTTCGGGCCATGAGCAGGTAAGGATTTCGCATTCCAATATGTTTCATTACGCACAAAAAGATCGTATTGTCCTTTTTTACGCTCTTGCCATACCCAAGGGCCGGTACCCACGGGGCGCACCTCTTTCTTCACTGCTGCTTTGGCATTTTCTTGCAAGGCCTGCACCATCTTGGACGAAGCAATACGCAAAGGGCGTACAAAGGTAAGCTCTTGCAAAGTGGCCGCATAAGGGGTGTGTAACGTTAAAGAAAAGGTAAAATCATCAAGGGCTTTATAGGTGGCAACTCGTCCAATAAGCTCCATCCAATCATGCCGCTTTTTGTTAGCAAACACCGCATCAAAATTATCCACCACAGCCTTGGCTGTAAAAGGTGTTCCATCAGAAAACTGTACGCCCTGACGCAAAGTAAAGGTATAGGTCTTTTTATCGGGAGAAAGTTTCCACGCCGTAGCAAGGCCAGGCAAAATTTTTCCTTCCGACCCATAATTTACCAAGGGTTCGTACACAAGATTTTGTGCAAACATCATATTAGCGCCATAATCGTGTGGATTAAGAGGCCCCACATGCGAGCTCCACGCGTACACCAAGGTATCCTTAGGCGTATCTGCCCAAGAAAATACAGGCCACAACAAAACACAAAACAACAAAAATATCGATGAATAAGATTGTTTCATACACCTTCCTTTCTTTCATAAAGGCCACTACGCAATTTATTGCGTAGTGCTCATGGAGCGTTAACCATAGGCAATGTAAGCAAAAATCAAGAATAAGCGAAGCTTTACTTCGCAAGTTGACGGCATTAGCTATAGCACAGCAAGAGAAAGTGTGTCAATTTTTAAAATTCGTGCCACGATTTGCACTTAATTTTTTTTTTCGTAACACATAGTACCGTACCACGTTTTATAATTCTTCTTGCAAATTTTTTCTTTTTCTCCTACCGTTCTTTACGATTTTTTTGAGAAAAATATTTTTCCTGTGTGTACTTGCTCTCAGGAAAAATAGAAGGTTTTTTAGCTTTTGACCCATAAGATGAATTTGCCTTTATGAAGACAGTACGCTTTACCCTATTTAGTGTTATTTTTTTGTGCATTTTATTTGTACAACCCAGCTTTTCCGCAGAAAAAACCATCACTCTTGGCTACTACTCCGGATTCAATATTTTTGGCCAATCCACCCACAATATGAGCAAGGCTTTAGGCCAAGACTCTCTTTTAGAGTTGGCTCAACATGCGCAACTGACCATCGAACTTGTGGATTTAAAAATCCCCTTTGTGCAAGCCCTGCAAAACGATCTTGTAGATATGGTAGGCCTTGTGGTTCCTGCACCACAAACAAAAGATGTGATCAGCTATTCCAAAAGCATCTATGGTTACGCGCAATTTGGCCTTGCTACCAAACATAATGTACAGGCATATTATGACGACCCTATATCTATACAAGGCAAAAAAATAGCCACCTTTCACGGCAACAATGCTAACCCTCTTTTTGACGCCTACCTGAAAAAAAATGGTATCTCTGCAGAATTCGTGTACGGAAGTTTAAACGACTACACGCACCTTGAAGCAGATTATTATCTTATTTTTTCCAGCATTAAAAATATTAACGACTTTGACATCGTGCTCAAATTAGGCAAATTGCCCTTACATCTGGCCACTAAAAAGGGGCAAGAGGCGCTTATGCAACCCTTTGAAGACGCCCTTACCTTTTTAAGCCAACGAAAAAACTCTGTTGTCAGCCGCATTCAAGATAAATTTAAAAAAATTGACGAAAAGTTTTCTTACCGCTCCCTCACACGAGGCGAAGCAGATGCTGTGCGCGGGAAAACATTTACCGTGGGTTTTATGACCGATAACCCGCCCTACCAATATCTTGACTCCACCAACACCCCACAAGGTATTAGCATTGATATTTTTAATCTATTGGCAAAAAAGCATCATTTTCACATACAATATATACCATTCTCCACCGATGACATTGGAAAAAATATAGACTTTAGCAAATTAGACTTTCTTATTGCTCTAAGAGGCAATAAGGCACAAGTGGAGAAACATTTCCAAAGCACAGACCCATACCACCTTGTGCAAATGGTTATGCTTACTAAAAGTGCTGATGCTAAAAGTATTAAAAATATTTTAGAACACGGCACACGCGTGGGCATGCTTCAGAAAATTTCTTTCGACTACAGCGAGTTAAATCGCATTATCCCCAAGGCAACCATCACCCATCACAATAGCCTTGAGGAACTTTTGCAGGCCTTCAAGCAAGGACATATCAGTAGCGCTATTTTTACCAGCACCGATGCGCAATACGCTCGAGCCATGGTAAAAGAACAATACCACCTCTACCCACTTGGCTTAGAGCTTCCTATACATTTTTATATGGCGCACAATTTAGCGCCTGCCTATCTTGATATTTTTAACACCATGCTCTCCGGCATTTCTTATCAAGAACTGTATCAAATCAATTTTTCCCACACCTCCCAATACTCCCCCAAGTACAGTCTCATGGACTTTTTACACGATAATTGGCCTTATATCCTTATAATTCTCCTTAGCATCATTTTTGCCATTGCTGTATACCTTATGCGTGTGCAGGTAAAAAAGAAGAACGAAATATTAAGGCTGCTCCATACTGATGATGTAACCTCCCTCATCTCTCCGCGCTATTTTGGCATTCAAGTGCAAAAAAAGCTGAAAACAGCCCTGCCCAACGAATACGAGCTTATCACATTAGATATTGACTATTTTCGAATGATTAATAAACACTATGGCATGGAAAAAGGCACACAAGTGATTTGCTATATGGCAGATTCTTTACAACGTGCCTATGCAGATTTTGATGTCATCTTAACACGCAATCACTCTGAGCAATTTGCCATTTTTAAAAAAATCAATGATGGCCATACCATAGAATATGTGGTGGAAAATTTTCTTGTGCGGGCAATTCAAGACATTGTGGGGAAAAACTACTCTCTTACCATGTCTACAGGCATTTATCCTATCCAAGACACCCGTGAAGAAACAAGTGATATGATTGACTTTGCCGATATTGCACGACGACGCGGTAAGGCATTACACAAAATCACCTACGTGACCTTTAACGAGCATATGCGCCAAGACTTTTTAGATACCTTACGTATTGTGCACCGTATGGAAGGCGCTCTAAAAGACGGTGAATTTAAAGTAGTCTTTCAACCTAAAGTAAGCTTTGAAACCCTAAAAATTATCGGTGCCGAAGCACTTGTACGCTGGATACCCGCCGAAGGCGGCCCCATCTATCCCGATAAATTCATCTCTACCATGGAAACAGACGGTTTTATAACCGAACTTGACTTATACGTCTTTGAAAAAGTATGTGCGTATATTCAAGAAAACATGGCTCATTACACCATTCCCCAAATTGCCATCAATCTTTCTGCAGTAACCATGTGCGAAAAAGATATTGTGGAAAAATTGCTGGAAATAACCAAACGCTACGGCGTTTCCCCCCATAACCTAGAGCTCGAACTCACAGAAAGCGCCTTAAACGCCTTTGAAGAAACCATTATTTCAGCCTTGGTTCGCCTTAAAAACCATGGTTTTTCCATTGCCATGGACGACTTTGGCACTGGCGAATCGTCATTGAACCGATTGGGTGTCATTAAGGTAGACGTGCTTAAGCTGGACAAATCCTTCCTAAATTTCAACCAAGAATCCGACCACGGACATATTGTAGTGGAAAAAATTGTAGAACTGGCCAAAGAATTAAATATGAAAATTGTTTCTGAAGGCGTAGAAACCCTAGAGCAAGTACTGTGGCTGCGCGACCTAAAATGCCATATCGCCCAAGGCTATTATTTCTCACGCCCCATAGACGGCGATGCCTTTAAAAACTTACTGAACGATGACATTACGTATACTTTAGAAGAAAAAAATATATAACATATTTTGTGGGGGAGGGAACTTTTTGAAAAAAGTCCCCTCCCCCACGCCCCACCTTCAAAAACTTTCACATGAATTTTCCTTACGGAAAATTCTAGCTTTCTTTCGCAAAAAATTGCGCAGACCTCATGCACTCAACACGCTTTAGTTGAAAGCGAACCTCAATAGGCAATGTTGAAAAAACATAATCTAACATCGAGAGTCTTGCTCAATTAAAAAATCATGCAGCACTCTCACATGCTAAGAATGCCGGAAAAGTACAGTTAATACTGATTAAATGAAATTTGCGATTTTGTATCGCTTAAAGTTTAATTGATTGTCTAACTACGTGTAGATTGAGAATTTCAATTTACTGAAGTTCTCAATAATAAAAGCGTTTTGAGGGGGTGTGGGGGAGGGAAAAAACTTTTTCCGTTTGGAAAAGGTTTTTCCCCCCCCCCAAAAAACACCGAAGTTAACCGCCACTATTTT
>CAYJHX010000132.1:0-5669 GCA_964369395.1 uncultured Desulfovibrionaceae bacterium | reverse complement strand
CTACAAGAAGAACGGTATCGCTCCTATGGTGCGTATCCTTTCCAAGAACACTGGTTACAAATTGAAAGAAGTTTACGAACTCTTCCCCTCTGGCCCAGGTAAAGGCGCTTGCAAAATGGCTGGCCTTCCTAAGCCTACCGGCTGTGTATAGAAACTAAACACAGATGTAGATTTAAAGCGGAGTTGCTTTGGCAACTCCGCTTTTCTTTTGCATCGTGTTATGAAAGAAGAGTCCTGCACAATTACTTTTTCAGTATAATTCTGTGAAAATTGTAAAAAAGTTTTCAAAACAAAAAATTTGCAGTGCAGAACTAAAAGGCACGAAAATCAATCGCTTAACGGCGCAAGTAAATTGCGCCTACTCTTGATTTATCGGTCGCATTGACTGCTGTCAACGCTCCATAAGACTTCGCACAATGAATTGTGCAGAAGTCTTGAAAGATGAAATTGTATAAACTTTATACCTTTGCTCTGTTATGCCCCCCTTCACGTATTGAAAAGTACCCTTTGCTGTGATAGGGATTATGGAGTTCGTAGGGACAATCCTTTTTTTGCTGTAGGTGTTTTTGTGCATATTGTGCTTTTTGAGCCGGAAATTCCCCAAAATACGGGAAATATTGTGCGGCTTTGTGCTGTAACCGGCATTGATTTACATCTTATCGAACCTTTGGGTTTTTCTACCGATGAAAAACATTTAAAACGCGCTGGCCTTGATTATTGGGCCCATGCTAAGGTGCGTATTTGGCCCAATTTTGCTGCGTACGTGCAAGAAGCAGGGCAAGGCATGCGGCTTGTGATGACCTCATCTAAAGGGGGCGAGCCTTTGCATCGTTTTGCGTATACTGAGCAGGATAGCCTTATTTTTGGGCCGGAAACTCGGGGCTTGCCTCAAGAAATGCTGTTACAAAAACATGCCGGTGTGCGCATACCCATGCGTGCAGGTATGCGTTCGTTAAACCTTTCTACCGCAGCTGGTATTGTGTTGTATACGGCCATGGGGCAGTGCGGTTTATTGGATACCTTAGGAAACATAGGGGAGTAATGTATGGAAATTGCAAGTCAGGCATGTGTTTTTTTTCCGATTTTTTGTCTTATTGTTATAGCCTTTGTGCTCGATGTAAGCTGTGGTGATCCACGCTTATTTTTTCTGCCTTGGAAACACCCTGTATGTTATATAGGAGATTTTCTTAAGCAAATGGAAAAATTTGGGCGCTGGTGTATTACCCAAAATAAAGGGCAAGAAGACAATGAGTGTGATCAAAAACTCATAGGCTGTTTCTGTGTATTGGTTGTAGTGGGGGTAACGGCTTTTGTGGCGCATTTCTTGGCTAGTCTTCCCTATATCGGTTGGATTATTGCCGTTTATTTGGCCTATACTGGCCTTGCCGCTGGTGGCCTTGTGAAGACCTTTAAAAAAGTTCTTGGACAGGTAGAACATGCTCCTCTTTCTGAAGCACAGGCTGCTTTGGGGCAATTGGTGAGCCGCGATACCGCCGTGCTTGACAGACCTGCTTTGCGCAAATCTTTGGCTGATACTTTGGCAGAAAATGTAAGCGATGCCGTGATAGCGCCACTTTTTTGGTTGCTTGTGGGCTCTTTTGGCGGCTTTGCTTGTGGCGTGGCTACACTTTGGGCCTATAAAGCTGTAAGTACCGCCGATTCCATGTGGGGATATAAAACTAAGGAATGGAAAACTCTTGGTTATGGCGCCGCCAAAGCTGATGATATCTTTGCATACATTCCCGCACGTCTGGCTGCACTCTTTATCTGGATTGCCCATTTCTTTACAAAGACGCACTATGCCCAAGGGGGGCAATGGCCCGGTTTTTGCGTTATCGCTAAGCAAGCTAAGGGTATGCAAAGCCCTAACTCTGGCTGGCCCATGGCTGCTTGTGCGTGGCTTTTAGGGGCAGGTCTTGGTGGGCCTACACAATATTTTGGATCCATGGTGCCAAAGCCTTGGGTGGGAAAAAGCCCTGTAAAAGAATGGAATGAAAGAAAACTTCTTGCCCTTGCTGACCTTGTGCAAGCCACGGCCTATGTTTCTTTTGTGGGTTTGTTGGCTGTGTGGTGTGTCTTGTATTTTTTATTTTAGAATTCGTTACATAGCCTGCTATAATTATAGAAAACAGGCATACCTTACAGAGATTTGTATTTTTACTGTAACAAACTTCTGGGGTAAATTTTAAAGCTCTTCCTATCTGTTCAAGCTTTTTGACAGATAGGAAGAGCTTTTGTATATGTATTGCTATGAAACGTTATCCCATTCCAGATACGGATGCTTTTGCTTCTATGGTTGCTTCTTTTGTGTCTTCTTCTGCATCTGCTCTTAAGAAAGGTGGGGGTAAAGAAACACAGGAAGTTTTGCCTGTGTACCGTACAGAGCAAACCATTAAAGGTAGTCTTTTTTTGTGTTCCATGGGGCATGCGCAAGATGTAGATACGGCACGAGCTTTTGTGGAACAAATTAAGCAGGAGTTTCCTGACGCTACGCATAATTGTTGGGCTTTTGCTGTGGGGCCTCCAAAAGACACGGCGCGTGTAGGATTTTCTGACGATGGCGAGCCTCACGGTACTGCGGGGCGTCCCATGCTAACGGTGTTGCATCACAGCGGCGTAGGCGAATTGGTCTGTGTGGTGACACGCTATTTTGGAGGGGTAAAGCTGGGTACTGGCGGGCTTGTGCGGGCGTATCAAGGGGCCGTGGCAGAAAATTTACGCTCTTTACCCACCAAAGAACGTATCACACCGGCCTATGTACACTTTGTGGTGGAATACACGCATATTGAAAATGTACGCCGACTTTTGCCCTCTTTTGAGGCTAAAATTCTTCAGGAAGTTTTTTCTGCCGATGCCGCCTTTGATATTCGTTTACCGGAAGAGCATCTGCCGGAACTAGAAAAAGCTTTACTCAACCTTACCGATGGAATGCTTCTTTTGGACAGTAAAAAAGACGTATAAAAAAGAAATAATAGACATTTTTTTCTAGACTTTTTTGATATATGCCGTATCGTGAGCTACGCTGTTGACCGTATATTTTTAGAAACAGCGTAGTTAGAGTCTGTTAATATACCTTTGTTTACGGCAAACTCTTTTGCACCTAACAAAGCAATGCTGTTGTTTATATACTATGTTTAGAAAACAGCATGATATGAGAGAAGTATGTCCACGCAAGCTCCAAAAAATATACAACTTTCCTTTTCTTTACCCACCATGTGGAAGCTAACATGGCCGCAACTCATGGTGATGCTGTGCTTTTTCAGCGTCGGAATATGTGACGTGTGGACAGCGGGTAAACTAGGCAATGATATTCAAGCAGCCTTTGGTACGGCCACCCAAGCCAATATGTTTTTGCAAGTCATCGGCATGGGATTGGGCAGCGGAGCCATGGCGGCCATTAGTCAAGCCATGGGAGCAGGGCGCATGGTGCGTACGGTGCGCTATGTGGCTATGGCGCTGTTGCTGAGTATTTTCTTTGGCACTGTATTGGCGGTTGTGGCTTATGGGGGCCGCCATGTGTTTTTTGCTTTTTTACAAACACCACAAGATATTATTTCTACGACGCTTTCCTATTGGAATATCATTTTATGTACACTGCCTTTGGGCTATGTATTTACTACTACTACCACGCTTTTTCGGGCTACACGCCAAGTGATACCGCCAGTCTTTGTAGCTTTGGGCATGGCCATGGGCAATGTGGTGGGAAATTTAGGTTTTGGATTGGGCTATTTTGGTTTTCCTGCCTTTGGGTACGAAGGTATTGCTTGGACAACCTTTGCTTGTACAGGCCTTGGGGCTTTAGCCAACGTGTTGCTTTTGGCTCAGCGACAGTATTTTGATTATAAGCACTTTCCTCCATTTCGCTGGATGCGTGCAGCCATTCCCTATGTGTTAAAGGTTGCCTTGCCAGCGGGAGCATCGCAATTTGTTTGGCAAACAGGCTATTTAGTGCTTTTTTCTGTGACGGCCTCTTTGCCCTTTGATAATGTACACTCTTTATCGGGGCTTGCCGCAGGTATGCGCCTTGAAGCCATGCTTTTTTTGCCGGGCATGGCCTTTAGTATGACGGCTTCTGTGCTTGTGGGAAATAGCCTTGGGGCAAAAAATTCAGCTCAGGCGCAGCGCGTGGCGCGGTTGCTTTGTGGTACCGGCGCCTTGTGTATGAGTCTTGTGGCGGTGATTTTGTGGCCTTTCATTCCGCAAATGGCCAGTTTTTTAAGTGATGACCCTATAACACAACGCATTGCTCAAGACTATTTGTATATCAATTTTTTTGCCACGCCCTTCACGCTCGTAAGTATGATTTTGGGCGGAGTTATGACCGGAGCCGGAGCCACACGCTATAACTTGTTGGTGTTTGGTGGTTCTTTTTGGTTGGTTCGTCTACCTGTGGCGTGGATTTTAGGACATTTTGTTTGGCAAAGTGCTTCTGGGGTATTTGTGGGTATGCTAGCTTCACAAGTGGTGCAATCGGCTCTCATGTTGGTGGTATTGGAATTTGCACCGTGGAAGAGCTTTGCACAATATAAACAAAAAAACGTATAAATATAATAAGAAAGTGTTGATTAAATATCCTTTTGCCTTTACTTGTATCACGTTTACTTACTAAGAGTATATATGTGCATATATTTTGTATCTTTAGTGAAAATTTTTTCCTTAGAGATCGAAAATGGTATTCCATCAACCTTTCCTAATGTAGTGAAATAGAGGCTTTTATGCAATTTTCTCGGCTTGATTTACATCATTTGAACAGATATACTCCATGTTGGGAACGTTGTCCGCAACAATCCATGGATTACACTTTTGTAAATTTGTGGAGTTGGCAAGGTTTTTACGATTTGCATTGTGCTTTTGGAGAGCACTTGTGCTGGATACAAAAAGGCCCTGAACAAAAAGGTGTTATCCCAAGTTATAGAGCGCCCATAGGCGACTGGCATAGTATCGATTGGGCTGCAGAGCCGTTATTGCAAGGAGAGCAAGGGGTTCAATTGACACGAGTACCTGAGCAATTGGTACAAATTTTGGAAGCTGCTTTACCCGGACGTGTGATAAAAGAAGAAACCCGCGGGCAATGGGAATACGTCTATACACAGGAAGATTTAGCCAAACTCTCGGGAAATCGTTTTCATAAAAAACGTAACCATGTCAATGCGTATAAAAAGCATTACGGCGATGTGGATTATCGAGAGATAGATTCGAGCATTATTGAAGCGGTACTTTCGCTACAAGATGAGTGGTGTCAATGGCACGAATGCTCTAACTCGCCTTCTTTGCAAGCAGAAAATGCTGCCATCAACAATGTGTTTTCGCATTGGGATGATTTGCCCATGTTGCACGGTGGTGCTATTTTTGTAGGTGACGCTTTGGTGGCCTTTAGCGTAGGAGAAATTATTGCTCCGCAAACGTTGGGTGTACATTTTGAAAAAGGGCGCTGTGGGTATCGTGGCGTATATCAAACCATGAATTCGTACTTTGTGCAAAAAGCTGGCGCAGCATGCCAATTTGTTAATAGAGAGCAAGACTTAGATGAAGACGGTTTGCGGCAAGCAAAAATGAGTTACTTACCTACAGATTTTTTGCGTAAGTATACAGTAACTATTATGCCTGCCTAGTAGTAGTCGGCTGAAAAAGGGCAAACTACTGCGTCAGTTAAAACATTCAGACCGCTT
>CAYJHX010000131.1:3316-5670 GCA_964369395.1 uncultured Desulfovibrionaceae bacterium | reverse complement strand
AGTTCGCGCTGCAAGGCCACGTCGGCACTTTCGCCGGGCTCTATTTTTCCCCCGGGAAATTCCCAAAAATTCCCCATGGGCATATGGGGTAAACGTAAAGCCGCCAGAAATTTGGGGGGCATGGCTTGTGACGCTAAAGAGTCTTCTTGCCAAATAATGCCGGCCACCACATGTATGGTGGGAATATTCATATAGTATCCTTAATTCTCTTCGGGCAAAAGCGTTTTGCGCTCTTCTTCAAACACCGCTAGCTGTGTTTCTAGTTCTGCCATATGTTCCATAAGCGTATCTACCCTTGCACGTACTTCTTCAAATTGTTTGAGTAAAGGGCCTGACTGGCTTGCATCGGCATAAATATCGGGGTCAGCAAGGCTTTGCTCCAAGCTGTCTTGTTCCAGCATGCGTTCTTCCAATTCGGTTTCGTATTGGGTGTATTTTTTTTGCAAGGGCTGCATTTTCTTATACAGCGCGTTACGTTCTTCTGCCTGCTGGCGTTTGAGTTTTTTAAGCTCTTCGCGTGAAAGAGAGGGCTTCACTTCGCCTGTTTGGCCAGCCTTTAAAGAAGAACCTTCGCCCCCTTGTCCCCCTAATCCTTTAGATTTACTGTCTCTATCTGCCAATTGCGCACGACGCACAGCGTCGTATTCAGCAAAGCCGCTTTCATAGCGGGTAATACCCTGCTCCGATAGGGCCCAAGCTTCTTCGGCCACTTCCGAAAGCAGCCAGCGATCGTGGGCTACCATAAGTAAAGTGCCTTCAAAGGCTTCTAAGGCTGTAATCAAGGCTTCACGACTTTCCAAATCCAAGTGGTTGGTGGGTTCGTCTAAAATCAAAAAATTACAACGGGCTAAAAACAACGTTGCCAGAATAAGTCGGCTTTTTTCACCGCCAGAAAGCGACAATACTTTGCGTTCAAAATAGTTTTGCCCCAAAAGAAATAGCCCCAATACACTCATAAGCTCTTCTTCTGTGGTGCGTGGGTCAGAAAGGCGTCGAATTTCACCTAGCACCGTACCTTCTGCTTTAAGCACGTCTAATTGATGCTGGCTAAAAAATCCCATGCGCACCAAAGAACCGCTTTGCACCACGCCGCCGGTTTTTTCTAAGCGTCCGGCTAAAATTTTAAGCAAGGTTGACTTGCCACAGCCATTGGGCCCCACCAGAGCTATGCGTTGGCCTCTATACAAATTGAACGACAAGGGCGGCCAAAGGCGTTTACCGTCTTGGGGAAAGGCAAAGTCTACATCCACTACGCCCAACACGGTTTTCTCTGTGCGGGTGGCCTCGGGCCAGCTAAAATTGAGGGCGCGGCGGCGTTGTTCTGGTTGATAATTTTCTAGTTCTTTTTCTAACTTTTTAGCCATCTTTTGTCGAGAGCCTGCCTGTCTGGCTTTGGTGGCCTTGGCTCGAAAGCGATCCACAAAAGCCATTTTGCGGGCAATTTCATCTTGCAAATTTTTGGCTTCGCGTTGTTTTTGTGCTTCCAACTCTTCTTGAAGTTGCAAAAATTGGGTGAAGTTTGCCTTACGATAAAAAGGACGCGACATACCCAAATATAAGACATGACTGCTCACTTTATCCATGAACACTCTATCGTGAGCCACAAAGACCAGTACGCCCTTAAAGCTCAATAAAAAGCTTTCCAGCCATTCTACAGCTTCAATATCCAAGTGGTTGGTGGGCTCGTCGAGGAGTAAAATATCGGCACCCGCAGTAAGCACACGAGCTAGCTTAGCTCTTTCGCGCCAGCCACCGGAAAGTTTTTTGAGGGGCATACTCCATTTATTTTGTGAAAACCCAAGACCGCTGAGCACCGCTTGAGCGCGATGTTCAGGGTTATACCCGTATATGGCTTCCAGTTCGGCCTGTCGCGCCATTAGTGCTTTTAAGGTGCCTTCATCATTAGCTGCGGCGGCGCGCTCCCAGTCATCCCAAAAATCTTGCCAATGGGGCAAAGCCTCTTGTACATAGCTAAGTAAGGGTTTTTCTAAAGATTCTTCGTCTAGCTCTTGCTCCACATAACCCAAACGGCAATTTTTGGGCAAAAGCACGCGCCCCCCATCGGTGGAATCCATGCCGGCAATAATACGCAATAGCGTGGATTTACCCGTTCCGTTGGAGCCGCATACGCACAAACGTACGCCAGATTCAATATCAAGCGAAAAATTTTCTAAAATGGTGCGACCACCAAAATACTTGGAAACTTCTTGTAAGGTTATTTTCATAGGTAGTATTTTATTTTTTGAAGAAGGTTTTTCTGGGGGAGAGGGGAAAACCTTTTTGAAAAAAGGCTTTTCCCTCTCCCCCAGACCCCCTCTCTCTTTTCCAAAAACTTTTTATGGCGTTTTTCCTAC
>CAYJHX010000131.1:0-3216 GCA_964369395.1 uncultured Desulfovibrionaceae bacterium | reverse complement strand
CGGCCTGAAAAAAGGGCAGCATGCCCGTATCGCCGGGGCCAAAGATCATGGGCGGGCGCAAGACCACTAATTTGTCTTGGCACTGGCAAGCTAGCATTTCTTCTGCCATATATTTGGACCAACCATAGCTGGAGACAGGCGCAGGTGTGGTGGTGTCATTGACAAGGCCATTGACAGGAGAAGGGCCTGTGGCAGCAAGGGAAGAGACAAAGAGCACGCGCGAAATGCTGTCTTGCTTGGCTACGGCTTGGCCTAAGGCTTTCGCCATATGCACATTGGCAAAATAGTCACTCCAGCGGGTACCAAAAAGCACGGCAGCCATATGAATAACGATATCTTGCCCTTTTAATGCACCTTCTAAACCTTGCCCTGTCAGCATATCGGCTTCGTGTACGGTGACAAAACTTGGCAAGAGTGCGCGCTTGGACGTGGCGCGTACAAGGCATGAGACTTTAATTTTGTGCGAAGCCACAAGGGGCTCTAGTGCTTGTAAAAGATGCTGCCCCACAAAGCCTGTGGCGCCGGTAAGTAAGATGCGTTTTCCTTGTAAATAGTCTAGAGACATGTAAGCTCCTTTCGGTATATGCGGTATCGCTTTGTCATGATACCGCCAAAATCTTCCATCATATCATTAACGGCTGTATTGTCTTCTAGAGACCACGAGCCTTCAACAGAGGTAAAGTATGGGTGCTTTTTGCCAAGTTCCAGCATATAATCCAATAAAAGCAAGGGCAAGCCCATAAGGCGATATTTTTCTTTAATGCCAAAAAGCAACAAACGGTAGGTACTGCGCAAATGCTCTCGCGTACGCCACCAATGCCAAGGGGCGCTAAGACCAATACGTCCATTAAGGCGTTTGAGCAAGGGGTTTAAATCGGGCAAAGCCAACATGCCGCCGGCGGGCTGTCCATTATGATAAAAGAGGACAAAAAATTCCAGATTAAGCACGCTTTTAAGTTCTTTGACATGATTTTTAGCTTCTGCCAAAGACATAGGCGTAAAACCCCAATTTTGTGCCCAGCTTTCTTGAAAGATGTCGAGCATACAATGAATATCTTCTTCCAAGGTGGCTTTGCTACTTTGGCGCCATGTGAATTCATTTTTCTTTTTAAGGGCACAAATTTGTTCTTGAAGCCATTGGGGGCGATCTAAATAGTCTTGACGCAATTCATAGGCGTAAAGGTCTTGCTCTTTGCGCAGACCAAAGCTTTCGGCCAGCTTAGGATAGTAGGCAAAATTCCATGGCATCATAAGGCTTGGATTTCGCTCAAAACCGCCCACCAGCATACCGCAGGTATAATTGGTGGAAGGATTTAATGGCCCACGCATAAAATGCATGCCGCGCTCTTGATGCCACTCTGCCACGGCCGCAAAAAGAGCGTGGGCTGCTTCGGAATCGTCTTGGCATTCAAAAAAGCCCCAAGCACCGCATTTTTCTTGGGCCGTACTATTGTATTTAGTATCAAGAATGGCCACAATACGTCCTACAGCTTGCGAGCCGCGCATGGCTAAAAAAAGCTGTCCTGTAGCTTCTTGCCAAAAAGGATGCTTTTCTGGTGAAAGTAAGTGTCGTTCGTCTTTTTGCAAAGGAGGAACCCATGGAGATTCTGGAGGATAAATCGCCCAAGGTAAAGCAAAGAAAAGGTCTTGCTCCTCTGCGGAATTGACGGGAATAATGCGTAGGGTTTCCATAGTATTCCTTGAAGGCGCTAAGCGTTGGCAAGGGCTGTTTTTAAGGTGCTGAGCAAGGCGTTGGCATCGTCTTTATGAATGCCCCATGAGGTCACAAATCGAATGGTATGCTGCTGTGTGCCACGGGCCCATATTTCAAAGGCATAGCTTTTGCTCAATTCTTCTACCACAGCCACGGGCAATATGGGAAAAATCTGATTAGTCACAGTGGGGGCAAACAAAGGAATACCCATGGCAGAAAGTTGTGTGTCTATGTATTGAGCCACCTCATTGCCGTGCTTTGCTAAACTAGCGTACAAGCTATTTTGCACATGAAGTGTGTTTTGCTGCGCTTCATGCTCCATTTGTTCTTGCTGTTCTTGATATTCACTTTGTGAATGGGGAGCATGCTGAAATAACGCTTCAAATTGTGCCGCCACCAGCCATCCTTTGGCGAGCATGGCACCACGTTGTTTACATAAGTAACGAAAATCTTTTTGCACATGCGTATTTACAAGCACCAGTGCTTCTCCGAATAGGGCGCCGTTTTTGGTACCGCCAATATAAAAGGCATCGGCATACTGGGCTAAATGAGCGAGGCTAAGGTGATCTTCTTGTGCGATAAGAGGGCACGTAAGGGCTGCGCCCAATCGTGCGCCATCAACAAAAAGGTAGAGATCGAGCTTCTTGCACGTTTCGGCTAGGGCTATGAACTCTTGTTTGGTATAGACGCTGCCAAGCTCTGTGGCTTGAGAAATGTAGACCATTTTTGCTTGCACCATATGTTCATTATCGTGCTCGGCCACCAGCGCTTCAATGTCTTCGGGGCGCAATTTGCCATCATCGCTTTTTGCCGTAAGTACCTTATGCCCTGTGGCTTCTATGGCGCCCGTTTCGTGCACATTGATATGCCCACTTTCTGCGGCAATGACGGCTTGATGCGGGCGCAAAAAGGCAGAGATACACAATAAATTTGTTTGTGTGCCGGCAGAAAGAAAATGTACTTGAGCCCCTTGGCATTGGCAAAGATTACGCAGATGCTGCTCTGTTCTTTGCGAAATAGTGTCAAGGCCATAGCCATCGAATTGACTTTCGCTGGTAGCTTGCAAGGCATGCAACAGGGCAGGGTGGCATGTTTGATTATAGTCGTTCTTAAATTTTTGAATAATAGACATGGCTTTCCTTACTAAAAATACAGGGGAGGTATGGCGTGCGCGTGTTGTATTGCACAAAAAAATACATCTTGCGAAGCACGCGCAGTATAAGGGTATAGCTACGGTCTTAGCAAGATGAAATTCGCACTGTGGGCGTCTACGCAATGAATTGCGCGGTTTCCCCACTTTTTATGGGCTTATAATATAGATTGCCATGCTCGTAAAACGCGTTTTGAGGGGGGGCTGGGGGGAACTTTTTGGTGTTAGCACTTGTCCCTTTAGGAGAAAGTTCCCCCCAGAAAAATGTTTTTCACGAAACAGCCGACACAAGCCATACGCCCAAGCGCCGTTCGCCACGAAAGCGAATTCCGTTAAAGGCGCGTCCTGCGGG